>JAYTMI010000106.1:0-3800 GCA_043728625.1 Saprospiraceae bacterium
AAAATTCTCCCACGGGAGTCCTTTGGACAAAACATTGGACAATATCAATAAAGCCTTTGGTTTGGATTATTGGAGCAATCGCATCAATAATTGGGACGATTTTCCTTCGGTCAATGGCTCTATTAATGCGAGTTTAATTGCTGAATTTGCCAAATTTCAGCGGCAATTGGTCACTGATTATTTGGCTTGGCAGGCTAAAATTGTGAAAGAATATGCCACACCCAATCAATTTGTTACGCAAAATTTTGACTTAGAATGGCGCGGTTTTTCATTTGGCATACAGCCCGATGTGGATCATTTTGCGGCAAGCAAAGCCTTAGATATTGCGGGTATAGACATTTACCACAACACACAGGACAATTTGACGGGTATCGAAATTTCATTTGGCGGTGATGTTACCCGTTCTATGAAAGGCGGCAAAAACTACCTTGTTATTGAAACCGAAGTGCAAGGTTTTCCGCAATGGGTACCGTATCCGAATCAGTTGCGTTTGCAAGCCTTCAGTCACTTAGCTTCGGGGGCAAATATGGTGGCTTATTGGCATTGGCATTCCATCCATAATTCTGCTGAAACGTATTGGAAAGGCTTGTTAAGTCACGATTTTCAACCCAATCCGACGTATTTAGAAGCGCAAACCATTGGAAAAGACTTCAATAGATTGAGTGAAAAACTCATTAATTTAAAGAAAAACAACGATGTAGCCATTCTTTTCAGCAATGAAGCTTTGTCTGCTTTCAATGCGTTCAGTTTTGGTTGGGGTGCAAAGGAAAATTACAATGATATTTTGCGCCCCTTGTACGATGCCTTGTATAAAATGAATGTCGGAACGGATTTTATAGACCCCTCAGTATCTGACTTTTCAAAATACAAAATGATAGTAGTGCCCGCCCTTTATGCCGCTTCAGATGATTTGTTGCATAAATTAAATGACTATGTAAAAAGCGGTGGACACGTTGTTTATACTTTCAAAAGTGGTTTTTCTGACGAAAATGTTAAAGTTAGAAGCACGGTGCAGCCAGGAATTATCAACGAAGCTTGCGGGATTTCTTACAGTCAATTTACGATTCCTAGAAATGTATCTTTAAAAGACGATCCTTATAAAGTCGGTGCGGCGGACAATAAAGTGCACACTTGGATGGAATTGATTACACCCACAACAGCCCAAGTTTTAGCCTATTATGACCATCCTCAGTGGGGAAAATATGCTGCCATTACGCAAAATCAATATGGCAAAGGCACGGCAACCTATATTGGTTGCATGACAAGTGCCGCTTTAAATGAAAAGATTTTGGAACAAGCCTTACAAAAAGCCAATTTATGGGGCAGCGACCAAGCCTTGACTTTTCCTTTGATTACTAAATCAGGTGTCAATGCACAAGGAAAGACGGTGCATTATTATTTCAATTATTCAGCGACGGCAAATAAGGTTCAATATCCGCATAAAAACGGTCAAGAATTGCTGTCTAATACGTCTATTTTGCAAAACAGTGCTTTGGATTTGGAAGCGTGGGACGTGAAAATTGTTGAAGAAAACTAAATAGTAAATACTTTAAACACAGTTTTACTGAAAACGAGGATATTGATTTTGCTCGTTTGTGCAAAAGAGAGTTGTGTCAAAAATAGTGAAAAAAGAAATACCGCCTTCAATACTGAGGGGTATCTGATTTCCGCGAATTGAGCGTGGTTTATGTTTTTAATTAACATTTAATTGAAAATTTAGTTTGAAAAGGAGATAGCTCTTTTTGTTATTGTCAGAAATTCCGACAATAATAAAACGAACTTTTTTTATTACCAAATATTTGTCTAATTTTGTGAAAATATTCGTGTTTTATGATAGATAACGCTAAAGAAACGACCGTTGACAACTTATTGGAACTCATACATTTATTTGACGAGAGTATACCTCAACTATCCATTGATTGTGTCATTTTCGGTTTTCATGACAATGAATTAAAGGTCTTATTGTGCAAGCACGCCAAAATAGATTTGTGGGCGTTGCAAGGTGGGCATATCAAGCAAGTCGAGGATATTGATATAGCTGCTCAACGTATTTTGGAAGAGAGAACAGGATTGAGGGACATATATCTGAAACAATTTCACACTTTCGGCAAAGCGAGTCGGCCTACTTATGTCTTTTTAAAACAACTCTTGGAAAGAGAAAACATTGATATTGAAATTTTTCCTTTTTTAAAACAACGTTTCATATCCATAGGCTACTATTCGCTGGTAGATTTTCAAAAAGTGACCCCCTCAGTAGGACTATACTTTGAACGCAGCGAGTGGTTCGATATTCATAATTTACCTACTTTGGTATTCGACCATGGTGAAATGATTGAAAAAGCCCTGGAAACGATGCGCCTCTCTCTCGATTATCAACTCATCGGTTTCAACCTCATGCCGCCCACTTTTACAATGAAAGAATTGCAACGGCTATATGAAACGATATTGGGTGAAACATTGAAACGCAATAGTTTCCAAGAAAAAATACTCAATCTGAACATCTTAGAAAGGCTTGAAAAACAATATTTGGGCGGCGCGCATAAAGCACCGTATTTGTATAAGTTTAAAGATTAATTAACACAATGATTTTTATGTTCGAATCTAAGATTTAAGCCTGTTCGACACCATCGAATAGGCTTTTTTACTGAGGGGGGTATTTTCGTTATTCGTCTTTATTCCTATTGCGTAAAGCGTATTGTATCTCTTTTTCAATAAAAAAAACCATTTTTGACCGTGCTATACTGAGGGGTGGCTTTTTGGCTTAAAGGATAAGTTATCCTTTTTTTTTTTACTATTTTTTAAAATATCAACTACAACAACATGATTAAATCAATCTCGCTGCTCGTCCTACTTTGGGTAGCCGTTAATTTTAGCCATGCCCAATCCAAAGATTTGGGCATCATAAAACAACGGATTATTACAGACCTTTTGAGTAATAAAACCACCGATAGTCAAGTGGAAACGATTGTGGCTAAAATGAATGATGATGGCAGTTTTAAAGGCATAAATTATAGTGACCTTAGTAGAACTGCCAGTTTTCCGCACGGCGGGCATACCCGCGATTTGGCGTATATAGCCAGAGCTTATAAAGACAAAACGTCTGCTTTTTACCAAAGCCCCAAAGTGAAAGAGGTCATCATAAAAGGCTTAAACTTTTGGGTTAAAAACGATTTTGTAGGCGACAACTGGCACGACAATCAAATCACAACGCCCACAAATTTGATAGAGCTGATGTTGGCAATAGGCGACGAATTGCCAAAGGATTTGGTCGCAAAAGCCCAACCGATGATTGGCAGAGCCAATATGAGTGCTTCGGGTGCGCGCCCAAGTGGTGATAGGATTGTAATTGCGGGTATTTATGCCAAAAACGCCCTCTTTCTCGGCAATGATGCAGCGTTTGATACCATCATAAAAATCATAGGCAACGAAATAAAATTTTCGACAGGGGAGCGGGGCATTCAACAGGATTATAGTTTTCATCACCGCGTTGACAGGGTTAACAATACGACTTCTTATGGTTATCATAAATTCGCCAATGCTTTTGGCGAGTGGTCGTCTTATGTGCGCGGCACGAAGTATGAATTTTCGAAAGAACACATAAACCAATTAGTGGACTATTATTTAGACGGAATTTATAAACAATTGGTGTATGGCGTATATGAAGATGTCGGTGTGAAAAACAGAAGCATCTCTAACAAAACAACATTCCATCCCGAAGGCACGCTTGAAATAGAAAGGATGTTGATCAATACCGATTATCGGAAAAAGGAGTTGGAGGACATTCTCAAATTGAGAAAAGG
>JAYTMI010000107.1:0-9929 GCA_043728625.1 Saprospiraceae bacterium
TAAAAATCGGTCATTTTACTGAGGGGGGTATCTGTTAGCTGGCTCATCAATTTGAGGCTAATGGCGTGCAGTTCGGTATATCGCTCACGGTTGTATTCGTCATGGGCATATAATAAACCAATATCGGCGATATTTTTAAGTCGTTTTATGTCATTGAAGAAGTCATTCATATTCTAATAAAAGTTTAAATTTAAGATTTCAAATTCCAAAATGGGTACATTTTTTAGCAAAAAAAAAGAAAAAACGGTATAACCTTACCCAAAACCGCTAAAATTGCAGCACTCAATCTTTTTTAAATTAAAAAAGCAGTATCAAAAATGGAAAATATCGTTTGCGCTATTTCAAAGAAAAGTTGCAACCCAGAAGAAGTGCGGCTTGGGGCGGCTGTTCATCGCCCGATTTTTAACTTGATAAAGCAGGATTTCCCCGATTTTACTGAGGGGTCATATATTTCAAATGAAAGTTTGAATCAATATCGCCAACAATACATTGAACAAATTATCAACAGCGACAATGACGAAACGACAGCTCTTGAAAAACAAATTATCAAGAGTTTGACCGATCACGAAATTATATCTAACAAACTTTTAGAAGAGGGGCAAGGGACGTTAACCTTTGGGCAAAGGCTTCCTGATAAAATAGCTTTGTTTGGGGGCAGTTGGACGTTTATTATTTCTTTTTTCTCCTTATATATGTCCGATATTTTAAAATCAGTGCAGTATGAAAATAAGGTTTTTAAAGACACAAAGTAAACTGATAAGTATTTACAAACTTTTGATGAAAAAACAGCCTTGAACCCACGTTTTTGAGGTAAGACTTGTATCTATCTACATCAGCATCACGAAAACCGCATGACCAAAGACGACTTAGAAGAGATCATCAACGGCTGCCGCAATGGCAACCGATTGAGTCAGAAGGCGTTGTATCGGCAGTTTTATCGCTACGGTATGAATGTCAGCAACCGCTATGCTCGGTCGGAAGCGGAAGCAGAAGAGATGCTGAATGATGCTTTTTTGAGGATTTTTACTAAAATAGACCAATACGATTCGGCATTGTCGTTTCCAGGGTGGCTGCACACGATTGTTGTGAGGTCGGCAATTAATTATTTAAAAAAATACCAGAACAAACCTTTGACGACCGATATTGAATTGGCGGAACATCATATACATTCAAACAACGAAAACGTTTTGGCAGATATGTCTGTTGATGAGCTTATCGCTTTGGTTCGGCAACTGCCCTCGTCGTATCGGGCAGCCTTCAATTTGGCAGCGATTGAAGGTTATTCGCATACAGAAATAGCCGCTATGCTGGGTATTTCGGAAGGTACATCGCGGTCAAACTTGATGATTGCACGACAAAAATTACAAATTATGGTTTCACAGTCCAACAAAATAAAACAATGAATGACGAGAACTTCGACAAAATTTTTGGTGATAAACTGAACGCAGGTAAAGATTTCCCATTTTCAGATGCCAAATGGCAGAAAATGGCGCAGAATTTCGATGCTTTTCAGGCTAAACGCCGCAAGCGGTTGTTGTGGGCTTGGTTAGCCTTGCCTCTGCTTGGTTTGTTCGTTCTTTTAGGATGGGGTAGTTGGTCACTTTATAAATCGCAAAGTGACATTTACAACTTGACGCAAGAGGTCAAAATGTTGCGGCAGGAAAAACTGGCTGTTTCAACAGACCCCTCAGTAAATGCAGCAAAATCAACGCTATCGTCGGTCATAAAGAGTGATACGGTCTATCATCACGTTGTTGTGAAGCGGTACGATACGATTTTTCAAACTGTTGTGCGGCGAGAAGTATCTGATGGTGTGCCTTCGTCTCGACAAGATGTTTTGATGTCGCCCAAAAAAGGAAAGCCAGAAACAACTGTTTCCGAAATAGAGGTAAAAAATATTGTGGAATCTAAAACAACGATAAGCAACAAGCCGAAACAAGAGGGGATTGTTGTTGAGAAACCAACCGTTGTTATCGGAAAAAACGGAATGATTTCTAAAAATAATGATGCTAAAACAATAGACAAACCCATTTTAACGGAAAAAGAACCGATGAAGGACAGTTTGAAAAACATAATAACTCAACCTATGGTGGATTCAAACAAGGCGATTGTTGAGAAAAAAATAGATACAACAATAGCCAAACGACCCCTCAGTATGGAAGCTGAAAAACCGTCTGAATCACCCAAAATGACGGAAATACCGCTTGAAAAACAAAAAACGAAACGTTTACCCATTATCAAACCGATAAAAATAGCGGGTTATGACATCGGTGTTTCGGGCGGTTTAGCTGTTATTGATGGTGAAAATATTTTGCGACAAAACGGTTTAAGTATGGGTGGACGCGGTGGCATTTTGTTGAGTGACCGATGGAAGGTCTTTGCTGAAGTGGAGTATGTGGCGTTGAGTTATGAGGTGGACAAAATCAATGGACTCCAAGACATTCCAACCATTGCGCCGCCTACGGCAAACGATGAACTAAAAGAAGTACGTATTGAGCAACCTTATTGGTATTATTCGCTTGGTTTGCAATATGCTTTGACGCACACACGGTTGAAACCTTATATAGGTGTGAGTGCTTTTGGACAATCGAAATTAGAAGAAAAATTTGAATATCAATTCAGAAATAAACAAACGAGAGAAGAGGTTCTTGTTAGAAAAATGCGGAACGATGACAGTTTTCAGATGCCTTTTTTGCGATTGCAAGTGGGTGCAGAGTATCCTGTTTTTGGAAAAATAAAAGCACAATTAGAAAGCAGCTATGATGTGAATGTGGGTAATGTATCGCAGTTTAAACCACTTTGGCAAGTGAAAGGGGCTGTTTTGTATCGTTTTTGAAGCGAAATACTGAGGAGGGGCTTTTTTGAATAATTTATTAAAACAATTTTAAAATACCTTTTATGAAAAAAACAACGCTTGCATGGGCTATGCTTTTATGCGCTTTTCATACTTTTTAATGGCTCAAACGGCAGCACCTACCTACAAAATCCTTAATCGCATCGCTCTCGTTGGGGAAGGTGGTTGGGATTATTTAACGATGGATGAACCCATGAGTCGCCTATTTGTATCACATGCAGGAACCGCCCAAGTCGTGGATACGAAAATGAGTAAACTTGTTGGCACAATTGAGGAGACAAAAGGTGTTCACGGCATCACCCTCGCACCCGCCCTCAACAAAGGCTTTGTGAGTTGTGGTGCAGACTCATCTGTTGTCACTTGTCATCCTTTCGTCACAATCCTTTTTTTTCCTATTTTATTTCTCTCTCGAACCCACGTCTCCCTACTCTGCCTTGTATAACCTTTCATACACACTAAGCCGAGCAACAATTAACACTTATTAAATTATTAAACGTATTCAGAAATGAAAAAAGTTCTCTTTTCAATGACCGTTGCTTGCTTCGGTATGGCTTTCAATGCGGCAGCACAAGACACAACCCACACCCTTATCAAATTGATTAAACCGCAAACGATTGGGCTTTATGTCGCGCCTGAGTTCAGTTATGGACAATTGCGTGGCGATATGACAAGTTTTGGTGGCGCGTCAGCCATGTTTGTATTGAACAAGAAGTGGGCAATCGGCGCAACGGCACAGATGAGTTTGGACGATGCCTTTGTGCCGAAAGCAGTCAGTCCTTTGGCAGTGCAGTCAATGGTCATGGGTGGCAAAATTGAATACACACCCAAACCCGATGCGCTTATCCACGTGTCGTTTCCGCTTATGATTGGCGGTGGTGAGGCTTCGGCAGATTCTGTTCGCGCCGACAATGGGCATGATTGGAATGACAATCTCGGTCACGATAAGGGCAGAGGTAATGGCAATGGCTTTGTCGTCGTTCAACCAGGTATTCATTTAGAGATGAATTTATTGCGCTATGCTAAAATTTATGTTGGTGCAAACTACCGTCTGTCCTTCTTGAGCGATAACCAAACGGTATTGTTGCCCGCCAATACTTTACAAGGCTTCTCAATGAGTGCGGGTCTAAAATTGGGTCTATTCGATTATAAATTGGGTCGAAAAAGGGCTAAATCAACACAGTAACGACATCTGAACGACACTTGCGGAAAGTTTTGAGCTTTCCGCAAGTCGTTATAAAACCTAACTTTTCTATTTCTCAATCATAATAAAAATGTCTAAATACTCATCTCCTGCCTTTGAAAGCAGAAAGATTCGCTACGCCTGTGCGGATACACCTGAACAGATTTACAAACAAATCCGACAAGGGGCTGAAAAATATTTCACCGAAAATGGCTTGCCCAAACACGCCACTGTTTTCATGGCTTACAAAGCAGCAGTTTTAGTCGCCTTGATTATCGGCGGTTATGGGTCGTTGACACAAATAACGACTTTCGGCGGTGCATTGACTGCCTATTTCCTGTTGACTTTTACTTCGCTGATTCTGTCTATCAACTTAGGTCACGATGCCGCCCACCATGCCGTAACAGGCAATAAACGGACAGACGATTTGATTTTTCAGACCATTTTTGCCTTACAAGGTTTGAGTGGTTATGTATGGCAAGTGCGGCACAATTATTCGCACCACGTTTTGCCAAACGTCAAGGAACACGATACGGACTTAGAAATAACCAACCTCATTTTATTCGAACCAAATACAGACACTGCCCGTTGGTATCATCGTTACCAACACATTTACGCCCCTTTTTTGTATGCATTCACGTCATTTCACTTGCTTTTTGTTCAAGACTTTAAGTTTTTTCTGCAAAAAGACCATGCGAATTTGCACTTCGGGCGTATTCCTGTTATTGAATGGGTTAAGATGTTGTCTTTCAAAGTATTGTATTTCAGTCTCACTTTCGGTTTGCCGATGGCGTTTAGTGCGCTCCATTTTGTCCAAATTGTAACGGCTTGGGCTTTGGTACATGCAGCAGTCTCCGTTTTTGTGGCGTTCACGTTTTTTATCTCACATCATGTGACGGAACTCAATTATGTGGATTCAGGTGTGGCGCATGATTTAGTTTCTGACTCATGGATTCACCATCAAATAACGACGACGATTGACTTTGAATCGGGTAATGTCTTCGCCAATTTCCTTTTTGGGGGCTTCAATTTACACGTCGCTCATCATGTTTTTCCAGAAGTCTCGCATGAACACTATCCCGCAATGACACGCATGATTCGCCGTGTTTTGGCTGAAAACAATGCTGCCGATTGGTATAAATCCTTCTCGTTTAGGGAGGGGTGTGTTTCGCATTTGCAACACTTGAAGAATATCGCAGAACAGGCTTTTGCCCATGAAGATATAGTAACTGAACCAGATTTTACAAACGTCGAACTCGAACCTACAACCATATTTGCTTATGAAAACAGCACTCATTTCCGTCCATGATGTGTCTCCGCGCTTTCAATCGGAGGTCACGACTATTTTAAAGCATTTTGAAGATATGCCTTTGTCACTGCTTGTTACGCCTTTTTGGAATGGCGAACATCGGTTAACACCCGATTTTGTCAAAATACTGAGGGGGTCGGAAAAAGTATTACACGGCTTAAAACACTGCAACAACAAAGGCGATTGGGCAGGAAAAATAGCCGCTTGCTCCCGCCGTTCAGACCGAGAGTTGTACGGCTTATCATACAATGAAACAGCAACATTGATAGCCGAAGGCAAACAATTATTTGAAGAGGCTTTTGATGAATCGCCAAAGGGTTTTGTGCCGCCAACATGGTATCACAACCCTTATTCCGTTGGCTTACTGCGCGACATGGGTTTTTCCTTTACCGAAAAGCCGTTTCAACTATTGGATTTAGAAACGGCAACAGACGACAATATGTGCATAAAAACCCCTGCCGTTTGCTTCGATTATGGTAACAATAGGTGGGCAGAACGGCTTTCGATTGGTTTTTGGCGACGGTTTTTGATGCAGTTTTCACCGTTATTAGTACGGGTTTCGATTCATCCAAGTGATGTCGAAAATGGGTTTTTACCACAACTCGATGTGTTGGTTCAGTTATTAAAATCGAAAGGTTATGCCATTCAAACCTATCAAGCCTTTTTAAACGATAGAAAACAATATGGTCTCAATTATCATCTGCACCCTCAATGAGGAGCAATATTTGCCCAAACTTTTAGAAAGTTTGAATCGCCAAAAAGTGTCTTTTGACTACGAAGTTTTAGTTATTGATGCAGGTTCAAGCGACGATACTGAGGGGGTCGTGCGGCGGTATCAAACCGTTGTGCTTTATCCGTTGCGTTTTGTACCATTCAATCAACGAGGCATTGCACGGCAGCGAAATGAAGGCGCACAACTTGCCAAATATGAACAACTCCTATTCTTAGATGCCGATGTGGTACTGCATGAAGCGTTTTTGGCGATAGCTATGCGACAAATTGAAGCCAAAAAGCTACCTATTGCAGGTACAAAGCTCTATGCCGCAGAATCGTCTATTGGCTTTCGGGCAATTTATGGTTTTTATTCAAATATTTATTTACCGATAACAAGATGGTTCAATCCTGTCATTCATGGCTGTTCCATTTTTGTCACCAAACAAATGCACAACCACATTGGCGGCTTTAAGGAAGGTATTTTGTTCGAGGATTTTCGATATGGTGTTGATGCTGCCAAAATTTTTCGTCCGCCTTTACTGAGGGGGGAAGCTTATGTCCGTACATCGGCGCGGCGATTCTATAATTTTTCGCCCAAAGCGGTTGGAGAATTGGTGAAAGGCAGTTTAGCGTCATTTTTCAAAGCGGGTATTGACCCATCAACGATGTCGAGTTACGAACAGACAACAGGCAATCATGCTCCACCAAGGTATTAAGTCATTTGAAATGGAACAGCGTACATTTAGAAAATTTTTAAATTTTCTAAATGTTGATAATCAAGGAATTACAAATAATATAACATGAATTCTCGAACACCCCCTCAGTATATCACTGTGGAATTGGCAGATATACTTGCTGATTCGCATGACTATCATAGACAGAATTGGCTCACAAATCGGCGCACAGCGGTTTCGATATTGTTTTTTGTCAACGGTTTTGGCTTTGCTAATTTGCCAACACGTATGCCTGAATTGCAACAATTTTATGGCGTATCGAATACGCAATTGGGTTTGGTATTGTTGTGCAGTTCAGTCGGTGCATTGGCAGCGATGCTTTTGTCAAGCCGCTTGATGACACGTTTTGGTAGTCGTCGTGTGGCAACTGTAACGGCTTTGAGTTTTGCCGCCGTACCACCCTTTTTGACATTTATACCCTATTTAAGCCTTTTATTGCCCTTGTTTTTCGGACTCGGCGCAGCGATTGGTGCGCTCGAAGTAGCGATGAATGCCCAAGCGATTGAGATAGAGCGTCGTTTTGAACGCCCTTTGATGTCTTCCTTTCATGCTGTTTTCAGCATCGGTGGGGGCATTGGCGCAGCCGTAGGAACAGCTATGACTTGGGGAAACATTTCGATTTTCATTCATTTTTTGATGGTCGGTGTGGTAAGTGTGGGGCTATTAGTATGGGCAGCATTTCATCTTTTAGTTCAAAAAAACAGTGCTGAAACGGCTGCTGAAAAAGAAGATATAAAAACCACCAAAAGCCTCAAAGCACAACGCCTTGCGATACTCCCTATTGCTTTACTCGCTTTCGGCAGCATGGCAACCGAAGGCACTTTGACAAATTGGACTGCTATTTTTTGCAGCCTTGAACTTCATGCAACCGCTTCACAAAGTGCTTTTGCTTTTGCGGCTTTCGCAATGGCTATGACGATTGGTCGGCTCGGTGGCGATGCTATGACAAAGCGATTGGGTTGGCATAAACTCTTAATTATCAGCCTTTTAGTTGCAGTAATTGGACTTATCACTGTTTTTTTAGCAACCAATTTAACGCTTGCGCTCCTGGGTTTGGCGGCGGTTGGTTTGGGGCTTTCGCCTATTGTACCGTTGACCTATTCGGCGGCAGGAAATACTGAGGGGGTGTCTTCGCGTGTGGGCATACCCATGATTTCGATATTTGGCTACGCCAGTTTTTTCATCATGCCGCCCGTTGTCGGGTTTTTGTCTGATGCCTTCGGTTTACGCATTTCAATAGGCATTTTATTGGGTTTTATGGTCGGGATGTTGGCATTGGTACTTAAAAACTTCTCACAAGTTCGGTTTAATACAATGAAATCACTTCCTATTCTCTTATTTGTGCTTATCGTTTTAAGCCAAACCGCCGTTGCACAAACCCCTCAGTCAAACGGCACATTGACCGTCAACGTGAGCAATGTCAAGCACCGCGAAGGCAATTTGAAAGCTATTTTGCAGAATCGGTCAAACTTTTTGACCCCTCAGTTTGTCGGTTGCATAGAGGTAAAAGTGACGAGTGACAATGCCCAATTGGTTTTCAAAAACCTACCCGTAGGTGATTACGCCGTAGCGATTTATCACGACCTCAATGCCAACAACAATTTTGACCGCAACTGGATTGGATATCCAAGCGAGCCGTTTGCCGTATCCAATAATTTGCGTCCGTGGAAATTGCTGTTACCTTCATTTGATGCAGCTAAAGTTACGTTACAAAGTAGTGGCTCAACGGTTAATATCACGTTGTTGAATAATTGATGATTATCCATTACCGATATTGATATTTTGTTGCTTATAACAAAGTGGTGTTTTATTATTGTTGTTCATCCAAAACACAAATTAAAGAGATAAACGTTATAAAGAGTAGCCGATAAAATATTTATCGGAGCATTTCGACGTTATCTACGTTAACCATGCTCATCAAGTTTAACATCATCAAATGAGAATACCTATATTCAAGATTATTGTTTGTGTTGCATTTTGTTCTGTAATGGTCAATATACAAGCGCAAATCACTCCTTTTCCTTTCCAAGAAGGTGAATTAGATTCTATTGTCCACACAACTCTTGCGTCGTCTAAAGTGGGTTTAACTCTAAGTGGCGGCGGTGTGAAAGGCTTAGCGCACATAGGCGTTTTGCGCATGATTGACTCCCTTGATATTCATATTGATTATATGTCGGCGACGAGCATGGGCAGCGTTGTCGGTGCTTTATATGCCATGGGTTATTCTGGCGATGACATCAAGCGCATCGCTTTGACGGAGGTTGATTGGTCGCGGATGCTCACCAATCCACCGCCTTTCGATGAAGTCGCATTTGAAGAAAAAGACGAATTTGGACGTTATGCCGTTGAACTGCCGATGGATGGCTTAAAACCCTCTGCGCCGAGTGCTTTTATCGAAGGGCAATATATTTTGTCGCTTTTCAATTACTACACTTACAGTGCGCGCGCTATCAGAGATTTTTCAAAACTGCCGATACCGTTGCGCATTATGGGTTCAGACATCATCAATGGCGGTTCGGTGCGGCTTGATTCGGGGTCATTGGCAATTGCCATGCGGGCTTCGATGGCGATTCCTGTCGTTTATACGCCTATTTTTTTTCATGACAAACTACTTGTTGACGGTGGTTTAGATAAAAATTTTCCAGTTGACGAAGTGATTTCGATGGGTGCTGTCCAAGTTATAGGCAGCTATACGGGTTTTCGGGTATATGAAAAAAAAGAAATTTCAAGCCCTGCAAAACTTATTACTCAAACTTATGCCTTTGGTTCGGTCAAAAATGCCAGAGCGCAAATGAAACGAACGGCGGTCATCATCAATCATACGGACGGTTTAAGGCGTTATTCGACAACGGATTTTAGTCGTTATGCCGAAATTATCCAAATTGGTGAAGAAGAAGCACGCAAAATGTTGCCCAAATTACAACGTATTGCTGCCGAACAGCATAGAAACGGCATTCATAAAACGCAAAAATTACTTGAAGACCCAAAATTACCTATTGAAAAAATAGAATTTTTAACTGCCGAAGACGAACCTGCCGACCCCTCAGTATCTCAATTCGCAGCAGCCCGCTTGGACTTAGAAACAGGTAAAACGTACACCGCCGAGCAAATACGCGAAGCGACTAAACGGCTTTACGG
>JAYTMI010000108.1:0-4848 GCA_043728625.1 Saprospiraceae bacterium
ACGGTTGACTTTGCGATTCCGTCAAACGATGATGCGTCAAAATCAATTTCTGTTGTTACCAACTACTTGGTTGAAGCGATTCGTCAAGGTTTGGAAGACCGCAACAAAGCTTCTAACAAAGAAGGTTAAAATAATGATGAGATATGAATGATAAATGATGAAGTACCCCCCTCAGTATTTTTCAACATTTATCATTCATAATTCATCTCTCATCATTCAACATTTATCATTCATAATTTATAATTGATATGACAATGGCTATCAGTATAGCAGACATAAAAAAACTCCGCGACATGACAGGCGCGGGTATGGGTGATTGTAAACAAGCCCTTGAAAACTCAGGCGGTGACATCGAAGGTGCAATTGACTTCCTCCGTAAATTAGGTCAAAAACTTTCTGTTAAACGCGAAGACCGTGAAGCTAAAGAAGGTGTTTGTTTGGCATTGACATCGCAAAACCGTAACAACGGTATCGTTATGCGTTTGTCTTGCGAAACAGATTTCGTAGCGAAAAATGAAAAATTTATCGCTTTAGCTGAATCTTTTGCTCAAATAGCACTCAAAAACATGCCTGAAAGCCGTGAAGCATTTTTAGCTTTACCGACAGCAGAAGGTATCACTATTGGTGAAAAAGTTATTGAGCAAACAGGTATCGTTGGTGAAAAATTAGAAATTTCTGACTACGGTTTCATCAAAACAGCAGTAGGACAAGGTCAAGTATTGCCTTATGTTCACGCTGGAAACCGTGCAGCCGTTATCATTTCTTTGAATCAAGAAGGTCCAGACCTTATCGAAGCAGGTAAAAACGTTGCGATGCAAGTGGCAGCGATGAAACCTGTTGCAGTCAACGAAACAGGCGTTTCTTCTGAAACAGTAGCTCGTGAAATCGAAATCGGTAAAGAACAAGCGCGTGCAGAAGGTAAGCCTGAAACAATGATTGAAAAAATCGCGCAAGGTAAATTGGCACGTTTCTACAAAGATTTCACATTGTTGAAGCAAGACTATGTTAAAGACGGTTCAAAAAACGTTGGCGCATATCTCGATAGCATTTCAAAAGGCTTGACAGTTACTGAATTCAAACATGTGAAATTAGGTTAATATTTTTTTTGATAAAAAAAGCGAGTTCCGAAACGAATTCGCTTTTTTTACGCCTAATTTTACCCACTTCCAAAGGAATCCTTTGGATCAGTATTTTAGGTAAAATTTATCGCTCTCAAACTTTTAACCAGTCAAAAATGTCCAATCTTAAATACAAACGTATTTTACTAAAACTCAGTGGCGAATCGCTCATGGGTGACCAAAAATATGGCATCACTGCCGATATGCTTCAACATTATGCTTTGCAGGTCAAAGAAGTCTGCGAATTAGGTGTTGAGGTCGCCATTGTTATTGGTGGTGGCAATATCTTTCGCGGTATTCAAGCCGAAAAGTCAGGTATAGAACGCGCTCAAGGCGACTATATGGGCATGATGGCTACCATTATCAACGGTATGGCTTTGCAAAGTGGCTTGGAAAGTGTCGGTTTGTTCACCCGTTTGATGTCTGCCATTAAAGTTGAAGAAGTTGCCGAAACATATATCCGCCGCCGTGCGATTAGGCATTTAGAAAAAAAGCGTATTGTAATTTTTGCGGGTGGCACAGGCAATCCGTTTTTCACAACGGACTCTGCTGCTGCACTCCGCGCGAGTGAAATCAATGCAGATGTCATTTTGAAAGGTACACGTGTTGATGGCATCTACACTGCCGACCCTGAACGTGACCCGACAGCGACGCGTTATGACACCATCACATTTCAAGAAGCACTTAATAAACAACTAAAAGTGATGGATACAACGGCTTTTACGCTTTGTCAAGAAAACGATATGCCTATCATCGTTTTTGACATCAATAAGAAAGATAATTTACTCAATTTAGTAAAAGGTGAACACGTTGGCACGCTTGTACAAGGTTGATTTTTAATTGTTTATAAAAAAAAAACGTTGCAATAACCCCTCAGTATTGCAATGCTTTTTTTATGAAAATTAACATCTACTTTGCTCCAAACAACTCATTCCACGCCTTTTCATACTTATCTCCCGCTATCCATTTAGGCGCAACAGACCTATTGGCAATTAGCCGTGCAGCATAGACATAGGCTTGGCAATATTTATGTAAATAAGGAAAATTAACGGTCTCTGGATTGTCAGCCGTCTGATGATAGTATTTCATAATTTCACCGCCAAAAGTCTTCATTCCGGGTGCAAAATTAGGCGCAGGAATACCTTTTGCTGCAAAACTCACATTGTCAGAACGGTCAAAAAGATTCTGTTCAGGTGCTGGGTCATCAATAATTTTCAAACCAAAAGCCTTTGCAGATGTTTCTAATTCTGCTTTCGCATCGGTGCGGCTAAAGCCAATTGTCGTTAATAAAGTGGTGTCGTCATAACCTGCACCATCACAATTGAGGTTGAAAATACATTGTTTTAGCGGCACAAGTGGGTTTTCTACGTAATATTTACTCCCTAAAAGCCCTATTTCCTCGCCTGTATAACTGATAAATAGAATCGAACGTTTTGTCCGAACTTGACTAAATGCCTTTGCTGCCAATAACATCGCCGTTACGCCAAACGCATTATCTCGTGCGCCGTTAGAAATGGAGTCCGTTTTATTGGTGTGATTGATGCCAATGTGGTCAAAATGTGCAGACAGCACGATGTATTCATTTTTCAGCTTTGGGTCAGTCCCTTCAATAATGCCTACAACATTGTAAGAAGTGATATTCGTCGTAACCTTATCCCCTGTTTTGATGCTTAGTTTTTGCAATTTTTCCTTAGTAAAAAGACCACCTTTGGCAGCATTTATCCATAAGTGCGGTATTTGAGCCTCCTTTTCATCGCCCTTCTTCATGTCCAATTGTAAGCGTTCAGATGCAAAAAAGCGCAATAGGTTTTTCCAAGGAATTTGACCTGCGAAAATTTCAACGACACCCACTGCCCCATGCTCTTGAGCGATGAGGGCTTTTTTATCAGAGGCTTGAATGGCTTCAAAAGGCTTGGTCGTAGTTGGTGTTCCAAGTTGAATAACAACGATTTTACCCTTCACATCGAGGTCTTTGTAATCATCATAGCCTTTGTCGTCCACCCAACCGTAATTGGCAAAAACGACAGGGATATTGCTTAAATTGGCACTTTTGCCGCTTACAACGACGAAATCATCAATAATTTTAAGCGTTGAATCACCGACAAAAACAGACCCCTCAGTAACAGGCTTCGTATTTTTGAAGGGAACAGGTTGTAGATAAGAATTATCAGCCGTTGCTGATTTCAAACCGTTTAGACGGAACTGTTCAGCAATATAGCGCGAAGCCACTAAATTGCCTTGCTCGCCAGTTTTGCGTCCTAAAAGTTCATCAGAAGCGAGGAATCGAAGATGTGTTTCAGTCTGAATAGCAGGAATTATAGATTCTGGCAGTTTGTCTAACTTTTGGCTAAAAGCATAAGTCGTTAAGAACAAAAAAGAGAGAAAGATTGATTTTTTCATGTAGCAGTTATTAATGGTTTAGATATTTTCTGCAAACTTAAATAAACCATGCGATTTTATACTTACGATAGACTTAAACCCGCTTGATTCATTGGATTTGGCATAAAAAAAACGCTGCTATACCCCTCAGTATAACAACGGTTTTTTTTATAAAACAATAATTATCAACAATTTACTTTAAAAATTACCTATTCGGTCCAAGAGCGCGCTTATTGCTTGCCACATTGATTTTAGATTCCACTTCATCAAGCGATTTGCGAATGACAAGGGTTTCATCTTCTTTGCCCATCTTAACG
The DNA here is from genome assembly GCA_043728625.1 of Saprospiraceae bacterium. Taxonomy (GTDB): domain Bacteria; phylum Bacteroidota; class Bacteroidia; order Chitinophagales; family Saprospiraceae; genus JAAFJT01. The sequence continues at coordinate 3,815 of JAYTMI010000108.1, forward strand.
ACAAGTTTATATGTGCCTTCGCGGTGTACAGAAAGGTCAACGGTAACATTGTTCAAACCCTCTGTCATTTTTTGTGTGCCTTGCCATACTGATTTTCCACTTGCATCCAATAATTGCAATTTGGCATCTCCACCTGCCATGGCATCAATCATACAAGCAAAAAGGCGTGAAGTTGTTTCGCTGGTCATTTGTACAACAATCAAATTATTATCTAATTTTTTGTTTACGACCAAGACTTCGCTGTAACTATACGTGCCATCAAAGTCAACTTGCTTGAGTCGGTAGAATATTTTTTTACCTGTTGCTTGAACGTCGAGATAGTTGTAGGCCTTTTTTTCACTAGTAGTTCCGTTTCCTTTGACGTTACCAATGTTTGAAAATGAAGAACCGTTGTCAGATTTTTCAAGGATAAATGTCTGGTTGTTGTCTTCTGCTGCTGTACGCCAAGTCAGCATCAATCCGACACCGAACTCTTTAGATTCTAAACCTTGCTCAAACACACAGTCTGCATGGGCAAAGGAAAAGGTGAATGAAAAGGCGATTACTAATGTTTTTGGAAGATTTTTCATCATTTAAATGGATTTGCAAGTACGTTAAGAATTGTGTTTTATGTCTATCTGTTAACTAATTGCTTCAAATATACAGGGGTGCTGTTTTAATCTTTGTGCCAAAATTGAATTATTGTGACGTTAAATACTGTTAAGAATCGTTAAGGGAATTTTAATGGAATGGACGGTTGAAGAAACAATGTTTAACTTGGCTTTTCATTTTATAGTTTAAAACGGCAAAAATAATGCCTTGTGTTAAACTATTGATAATCAAAGTTTTAAAACAATTAAAAATTGACAAATGCAGAAATTAATCCACCTTTTTTGTGCCTTTACACTTATTGTGTTTATGTCTTCATGTAGCCATCAATTACGCCCTTTTACCTCAAATGTCCTTCAAGGAGGGCGTTAGAGTGACAGTGAACTCGGTAAGATTCAGTTTTATTTGTCAGACGAAATTGTTATTCGTCGCAACTTAACCCTAAA
>JAYTMI010000109.1:0-3446 GCA_043728625.1 Saprospiraceae bacterium
TTGAGTACCCATTGAGTGCGTGATGCTTCTGTTGTTGTTTTTGTTGCAGCAGAGGATACGTTTCTTAACCCATCGGCGGCGAAACCAGAACCCGCAACACTTATATCTTCGTATTGTGATGTTTCAAAACTTTGACCAGCAACCACATTGAGCTCAGTACCTACACTAAATTCTTTTCTATAATTAAGCGTATTAGTTGTCAACCATTTGTTATCATCTCTAACGACTCGGGTACCTGAACCAGAGGCTGAAACAATATCAGGGTTACGAAAGGTTTCATTTATATTATATTGGTCTAATCCCCAGTCTGTTTTGAATGACAAACCTGGTAAGATATTAAAATTCAAGAAAACATTACCAATTGTACGGCGTGTTCTGTAATCTGTAATAGCAAGGTTTTCTATAGCTAAGATGTTTGGAATAAAGCCTAAGCGTTTGTAAGCACCTGTTGCGTCAAAAGGCTCAATTGTAGGGTCTTGCAGATAAGCTGCTGTTAAAGGGGCGAACGTTGAATTATCAGAGGAGATACGATCACTGACCACCCGACTGATGGAAAGATTTGCACCAAATTGCAACCAATCATTGGCACGATGAGTAAAGTTTAGACGACCACTCAATTGATTTAATGTGTTGCCAATTGCATAATTTGATTGATTGACAAATGAACCGCCCATATAGTATTGGGTTTTTTCAGTACCACCAGACAAATTGATGCCATAATTATCGATTCGACCTGTTTGCAAAATAGCTTTTTGCCAATCATAACCTGTGGTAGCAAGACCCGTCGCACCTTGATAATCTGTTAGAAATTTGCGATATTGATCGGTTGTCATCATATCTAACAAGTAGGTTGGTTTAGAAAAACCGGTATAGTAATCAACACCTATTGTATTTTTACCAACCTTACCCTTTTTAGTGGTAATCAAAATGACACCATTTGAACCGCGCGAGCCGTAAATAGCTGTTGCTGAAGCATCTTTAAGGACAGAAATACTCTCAACATCATTAGGATTCAAATTAACCAATGGATTCAGAGATGTTGAAGAACCTAATGCAAACGAGTAGCTATCATCATTGAGTGGAACACCGTCCACGACATAGAGCGGATTACCACCTGCACTGATGGAACCAACTCCACGAATTTTCACCGCCGCATTCGCTCCTAACATTCCCGATGTACTAACGATTTGGACACCCGCAGCTTGACCTTGTAACATTTGTTGAAGACCGATTATTGGTACGTTATCTAAATCTTTACCATCAATTTTAGAGACAGATGATACTCTGTCTTTTTGGCTTTGGATACCATAGCCTACGACGACAAATTCTGTCAAAATTTTATTGGCAGACATAGTAATCTCTAATTGGTTACCTGTAATTGGGACTTCTAAGTTATTATAACCAACAAAAGAAACGGAAAGAACAGAGGCATCTTTGGAAACGTCCAATTTAAACTTGCCATCGACATCCGTTATGGTGCCAGTTGTCGTACCTTTTACGACAACACTTGCACCTACCATCGGCTCGCCTTTATCGTCTTTTACTGAACCTACGATGGTTCTTTGAGCGAAAATGCTACCAATAGTGAAGAGTGCCATGCTCAAAATGAGCAATAACTTTTTTTTCATACTGTGAATTGATTTTAAATGAATAATTAATAATTACTAAAAACCTGATTGGACAAAGCCCAAATCTCTTAGAAAGGTTGATAAGTTAAACTTTTTTCATACAGCTTGATTGATTTTTAGATGAATTTCTAAATTAAAACTTTGAATACTCAAACTTAAATTTTTTGATGGTCAATCAGAGCCGTATAACAATTTATCAGTATATTTTTTTGAATTCTACAACGAAAGTAATCTTTCTATTAGCAATAGTAATACTTTTATTGTAAATTAATGTATTATTTTTCTTCATCTCCCACTTCATAATCGAGATACTGAAAAATCAAGTTCATCATTTCATCTTTGGTTCCCCAACCATAAGAAACGTCTCGGGGTGGGTTGTAAGGATTTCGTCCATTTTGGTGAGTATTGTCATACTCTGCTTCTGCATAAATGACAGAACCTTGCGGAATTTTCATGAGTTTGTCAAACTGATAGGTCATTTGCCAATTAAAATCCCAGTTATTAATTTGAATTAAATTTATTAAATCGCCATCGGGTGTTATCGCAAAAGCTTTGAAATTTTTACCCAATAAGTGCATGTGCGGTGTAATGCTTATGAGTGAAATGTTCTGCGGAATTATTGGACTGCGTTGATAAAATTTGATGATGGTGTCTTTAGGAATGAGAAATGGTTCATTCACTACTGCGTTTTCTTCCAATATAAACGTTTTGACTAAGCGTTTCGCTGGTTTCTTCGACAAATAAATGAGAATTTTCGCGTTTTCAGACAATTCTTTCGACGAAGGGGAATAGTGCATGTTCAAAATGAGGTCACTGCCTTTTGGTAAGCGTTTAGCTGTCCCTTCGGGATAAAAAATGGCGGTATTCCCTGGTATCCAGCCATGCCAAAAGTTGTCGCTCATTTTCACACCAAGCCGTTGAAATTCTGACGACTCCCCTACTTCAATGCCATCGTCGGGTCGCAACAAATGCGTTGTATCAATCATAAAGCGGCAATGATGTGCCAGTTGCTTGTTTTGTGGCAAAAAATCTATGCCTGACACATACAAATCTTCTGTTGTGTTAGTCGGAACAACGAAGACCAAAAAGTGTTCGCGGTTATCACCTTTAATCGTATAAGGTTTTGTAAATGACAATACCAAATCTGGTTCTCGCCATGTCGTATCTATGTGGCTCATTGTCTTTTGTTCCTTGCTCTTTGCCTTTTGTTCTTTGCCTTTTATCTTTCCTTGTTCGACCCATTTTCCGATTTTGTCAATTTCTTCGGGTGTTAGTTTTTTCACATTTTTGAAGGTGGATACTGAGGGGTCTGATGGATTCGGTGGCATATATTTTTGGGCTGTGACCTTTTTGATGAACCCAGCGCGGCGGTCCACGTCTTCATAATTAGTCAAAGGAAAAGGAGCAATTTGCCCTTGCCGATGACAAGCGACGCAGCTCTTTTGGAGAATCGGTTCTATGTCATCATAGTAAGTCAGTGGCTTTTGGGCTTTTATACTGAGGGGGTAGAAAAAGACGCAAAAGGCAAGTGGCAAAAGGCAAAGGACAATTTGCAAAAAGCTACGCATGAGGTTCGGGGAACATTTGAAGTTCCCCGAACCTAAGAAAACGTATTTGTTTTTAATACTCGATGAGGCAGCCGATTGGGTTTGTTTTGGATACTGAGATTTTCTCATTTTTAAGATATTGAGTGAGTGCATTTTTCAAATAATGTTCAGTGGCTTGAGGCCTGTATCTTCCGAGTGCAAAAAACCAATTGTCTATCGCTCCTCGGTATTGAAGTTTATGGTTTATATCATAAAAAAAGGCTTCGGGTGT
>JAYTMI010000110.1:0-2257 GCA_043728625.1 Saprospiraceae bacterium
GAACAAGGTTTGGGCTTTCGCATACTCCCCTTTTTCGTAGTATTCTAAACTTTTTTGAGTCAGTAACTTAACGTCACCGCTTGCACGTAGCTTGTCAAAGTCATTTTTACAAGCAGTTGAAGCCAATAAAAGGCTAAATAACAGGAGTGTTACGAAATTTTTCATCATTGGGCTGCAAAATTAGATGTTTTTGTTGAAACGACATAACAATTTTTGAATTGCTGAATTGTTTATTGCTATATGGTTGAAGGCTGTCTGGTTTTACATTTTATTTGACCATCTTCTCAACCTACTATCCAAACAACTATTGCCTAACGCTACTACTTACCTATACGTTGCGTTATTGATTTTTTATAAAAGCCCCCTCAATACTTTATAACAAAGTCCACTTCAAAGACAGATTTATAACTCGTCCATCAATCGGTGCCCAAAGTGGATGAAAAGTCGGATTTCGGCGCGAGCCATCGTACAGTGTTTCATACTTGCTTTGACGGAAATCTGCCAAATTTTCACCATTCAAAACGATTGAACAATGCTTGAATTTACGTTCAATCATAGCTGCCCAAAACCAATAAGCCTTTGATTTTGAACCATTTAGTAAATATTGATTCGCTACCCAAGAAGACTCAATGCCTATACGCCATCTACCTTCAATATCGTAAGCGAGTGTCAAAGCAATTTTATCTTGTGGGCTATACGTCACATAAGTCGCTGGCTTGGCAGACTGAAATCGCTGTGCAAGAGTATGGTTATACCCAAAATAAAACTCTATGTCCTCGTAAGATACACGTATATAAGTATCCGTTCCTAGCGTCTTTACCGACCCCTCAGTATTGGTCAAAGTTGTACCGTTTGACACGATAGGTTTGTCAATTTTGACATAATAAAACGCTTGGTTGAGGGTTAAACTCAATTTATCAAAAAACAAATGACTCCAGTTGCCATCAAAATTTAAACTGGTTGAACCTTCTGCTTTTGCAAAATTACTGAGGGGGGTATTATTCGCCGTTTTATCTGTAAAAACATCGGGTGTGCGATAGCCGTTTCCGCCGCCCAATCGAATAGACCAATCGTGTGCAGGTTTGAACAAAACCGACAAACGTGGCAAAGCAAACGAACCGAACTGATTGTGATAGTCGTAACGAAAACCTCCTTCAACAGTCCATTTTGGCAATGGCTTCCATGTTTCTTGAGCAAAAATGCCATAAGTAGCATAATTGAAATTCAAAATGCTTGACGTCGATGTTGGATGAAAAGACTGTGTAACAAAGTTTACACCCGCTACAAAATCGCTTTTATCAGCCGATTTTAAAATAGATATTTCAGAATAACTCGTACCGAAATTACCCGAAAATAAAGGTTCTACGCTTGAGCTGATGCGCCGATTCAACAAACTAATCGCCGTTTTAGCGTTTAGCGAAAAAGTTTTAGAAAAATCATGTTTAAAATGAACGTCAAAGGTGTTGCGTTGCGTCTTATTTTTTTCAAAAAAAGAATGAAGTGAGTCAGATGAAGTGCCCGCAATGGCTTGCATATCACCGCCATCCCGTTGTTCAAAAGTGCCTGAATAGCCCAAGTCAAATTTCGTTTTTTCGTTATTCCAAAACAAACGTGGATGGAATAAAAGGCTTCTCACTTTTGGCACATCTGAAAAGTCGTCGCCGTTGACATCAACAGTCTGTTGACGGCTGACAGCTGCAAAAAATGTAACACCCCATGCACCACTTTTTTTAGAAAAATAAGTGTTAAAATTGGACTCTTTCAAGGTACTTTGATTCAATGTCAGCGTCCATTCAGGCTTGTCGAGTGGGTGTTTTGTCACCAAATTGATCATGCCACCAATGGCATCACCACCGTAAAGTGTTGACACCGAACCTTTTATAATCTCTATTTGTCTTAAATCCAATGGTGGAATTTGCAAAATGCCTAAGCCCCCCGAAAAGCCATCGTACAAGGGCAAACCGTCTCTCAAAAGCTGTGTGTATTTGCCATCCAATCCCTGCATACGCACTACAGAGCCGCCACTCACTGCCGATATTTGTTGGATATGAATGACTGATAAATCACCAAGAAGGCTGCCGATATTACCAGGTTTGATGCCATTTTCCTCGTTCAGTTCTTCTAAGCCTAAGACCTCTACTTTCATAGGTAAGTCCTCAATACGTGCATTTGTTCGCAGGGCAGAAACTGTTACCGTTTCTAAATCGGTTTCATCAATTAACATTTTGATTTCCATCCATTTAGATGTATCTTTTTG
>JAYTMI010000111.1:0-2304 GCA_043728625.1 Saprospiraceae bacterium
GAACCAGCCATGCGGCTGAGGTATGTTTGAATAAATTGACCCATATTAGAAGTTGCGGCGTATTCATTTGCCGAGTTGTTGAAACGGCGTTTTGAACGCGCCGCAATAAAAACGGATTAAAAAACCCGCAAAAGTAAAGGTTTTTAAGCAGTATTTTATTAAAAAAATTAAATTTCTAAATGGGAATTTGTGGTTCGGGGAAATGATGGGTGGGTTTTTTATTAGAATCAGGATTGTTAGGATTTTACAGAATTTAATAGGATTTTTTTCCATGTAAGATAATCCTATTAAATCCTTCACAATTCTAACAATCCTGATTCAAATAACCTAAGGCATCAATATTTTAAAAGTACCAATATGCTTGGCACTTCGGGCAGTGACTAAGAGCATGCGAGTGCCATTGTTGGGTATTTCTAAAAAGAGACCCCCCTCAGTATCAGCGGTATTTTTTTGATTAAAAACAGCACGTCCTGCCAAATCCGTTACGGTTAATTGGACGGACTCATTGGCTTCAAACCCATTGATTTTCAATTGATTACCTGCTTTTAAAGTTAAAGTAATATTCGATTGCAATTTTTCAATTTCAACTTGATTGTAGCCACCCGAAGCATTCAAGCCAATGATATTTGTATTGCCATCTTCCTTGGCAAAAGATTTTTTTATTTCAATATCAGTGGGCGTTTGGTTTTTTGTAATGGTGACAGAGCCATCGGTTTTTGTTACGGTGGCATATTTAAGCGTTTGATCCACTGCTTTGAGAGGCGTTGGATTATTGGAAATACTGACGGGGGTCACGCTGCCAATATTACCAATCACTCTGAACGAAATTTGTAGAAAAACCTCATTTTCTGCGAGCGTAATACCCTTATTGCCGCTTGATTCAGTCCATAAAAATGGGAGAGCGCCGCGCTGCACATTGGTAATATTGACATCATAAAACCTTGAAATCTCAGCATTCGGTATAGAAATGGATTCATATTGCAGCAAAGCAGGGTCAAAATTGACGGATAATTGCACGCCGACCAAGTTGGTAAAACCCTTTGTTGAGATTTTCACTCTTGCAATAGAGCCTTTTTTAACGGTTTCTTTTGAAATGATAAAATCAACGGCGAAAGCATTGAAAGATATAAAAAGGAGGACGATTATTATGGATGTTATTTTTTTCATTACGTATTGATTTTTGAAATTAAAAATTGGATGAAACAATATTTCAACGGTCTAATATCTAAATATCTATTTTCTAAATATCTAAAATTACCGAGCCGTGCCATTCACATCTCCTTCTTTGATGCCGACAAAATTAAACTCAATGGAAGCAGAAGCTGTCGTAATGGTGAAGGATTGACGAGCGGGTTGAGGCTTTGGAAAATTAGGGGCAACTGTCGTAAATTGATAGCCACTTGGGATAAAACTCCACGTATTAATAGGGAGTGATGGGTCAACTCTCAATATGGTTCTCCGAATGAGCAGCACATCCAATACATCGACCGTAGAATTATCAGTGTCATTTTCACTGACATTCGCCGCCATTAATTTATAGTTGGAATTGAGTGGCACTTCTCCCAGAATGGATTTTGTTATTAAATTCATGTCAAAAGTGGTGATGCCATTATATATGTCTATGTTTTTTGCAACTTCGATGGTGTAGGTTTGATTGGCATCGAGGTTTGGGAAAGCGTAGGTGCCTAAGGCTGTTGTCGTCGTGGTTGCGAGTATTGTATTGCCCTGTTTTAAAGTCAGTTGGACATTACTAACGGCAATACCGTTCTCGGCTTCTATTTTTCCTGAAATAGTAATGTCTCCAGTAGCATTTAATAAAGGTGAAATCAGTGATACATCATGGGATTTGTCAATAAAAACGGTAGTGATTTGCTCGCCTCTCGATAGGACGCAGAAGAAAAGCAAAACGAAGCTGAGAATGTTTGTTTTTGTCATTACGTAGGATTTTAAGTGTTAAAAAATGAAAAATGAAAGTGTATGATGTTTTTTATTGGAGATACTTGAGAGATGCTTTATAGAAAGGACTAAGCTGTAAAGTCGGTTTTTAAATGAGTCCTGAATTTCAAATTTACGATAACTTAATATGAAAAGCAATTCGTGAAATGTTAATTGGTTTTTTTTATTAGAATTAGGATTGGTAGGATGAAAAAAGATGCTAAGGATTTGCCAGTGGGGTGTAGGCGCATCCTGTGTTTTATTTGAATCAGGATTATTGGGATTTTTGAGGATTTAATAGGATTATGTCGCGCTCGGAAATCCTATTAAATTCTTCACAATCTTAATAATCCTGATTCTAAAATAATT
>JAYTMI010000112.1:0-6249 GCA_043728625.1 Saprospiraceae bacterium
TAAAACTCAAAGAGTTTTTTGCATCACTTAAAAGCCTAACGATTCAAGGCTACACGTCTTCGGAGTATGTGTTGGTCAATCATTATAAATACGACATGGCACCAGGACATTTCAACGGATGTGTTCCTGTTTAAGCAAATGCGTGTCGTACATCAACTTTCGGAAAGTTATTAAACGAAGAACCTTAGAGATAGCTTCCTACTAAAAACTAAACAACAAGATGGTAAATTTTAATATGGAAAGTCAACGAAGAAAAAGATATGATGCTATCGTCATTGGCTCAGGCATCAGTGGCGGTTGGGCAGCGAAAGAACTCTGTGAAAAAGGTCTCGAAACCCTCGTTTTGGAGCGAGGTAGAGATGTCCAACACGTAAAAGATTACCCAACGGCGATGAAAAACCCATGGGAATTTGAGCATCGCGGGCAAGTGCCGATTGAAATCAGAAATCAATATGCAGGGAGTCGCTCCTTCTTGCGCGAAGAAACCCTTCATTGGGCTATCAAACCCGACGAACAGCCTTTCATCCAAGAGCAACCCTTTACTTGGACGCGGGGTTATCATGTTGGTGGCAAATCATTGCTTTGGGCAAGGCAAACGCAGCGTTGGAGTGACTTCGATTTTGAAGGACCACAACGCGATAATTTTGCCATAGATTGGCCCATTCGCTACAAAGATATTGCCCCGTGGTACAGTCATGTTGAGCGTTTTGCAGGGGTTTCAGGCAATAAAGACGGCTTGCCGCATTTGCCCGATGGTGAATTTTTGCCGCCCATCGAATTGAGTTGCGTTGAAGCCCATATCAAAGACACATTGGCTAAAAGTTATACAGACAGGCAGCTCATTCAAGCCCGTTGCGCCCACATCACCGAGCCGCAACAAATCCATTATGACCAAGGACGTGGAAAATGTCAACACCGAAATTTATGTGTTAGAGGTTGCCCTTATGGCGGCTATTTCAGCAGCAATGCCTCTACTTTGCCTTGGGCGGCTAAAACGAAGAAAATGACTTTACGCCCCCATTCTGTCGTTCATTCTATCATTTATGATGAAAGAAAAAACGAAGCCAAAGGTGTTCGCGTCATTGACAGCCAAACGATGGAGATGACGGAATACTACGCCAAAATCATTTTTGTGAATGCGGGTGCGCTTAATTCCAATGCTATTTTGCTTAATTCTACTTCAAAACGCTTTGAAAACGGTTTGGGCAACGACAATGGTTTGTTAGGCAAATATTTGTCTTGGCACAATTACAGGGGTAAAGCCAGTGCAGAATACGATGGTTTCCAAGATACGCGCACTGACGGTAAAAATCCAAGCAATGGCTATATTCCAAGGTTTAGAAATATACTCAAACAAGAAACAGACTTCTTACGTGGTTATGCAATTGGCGTGAGCGCGGGTCGTTCTTTGTCTGCTAAACGTGACGATATTGGCGAAGACTTAAAAACGTCGCTGCTCAATCCGCAATACGGCAAATGGTATATCGGGGCATGGATGATGGGCGAATGTGTCCCCATTGAAGCCAATCACATTCGTTTGTCGAAAGACCTAAAAGACAAATACGGCATTCCACAAGTCATTTTATCGGCAAAATGGACAGAAAATGACGATAAAATGGTCGAAGATTTCAATCAGCAAGTAACCGAAATGTTTACTTTAGCAGGTTTTCAAAACATCAAAGCCAATGATTCACATTCTAATCCAGGTTCTGATATTCACGAAATGGGCGGGGTTCGGATGGGTAAAGACCCTAAAACGTCCTTACTCAATGAGTGGAATCAACTGCACGCCTGTAAAAACGTCTTTGTGACGGACGGGGCTTGTATGACTTCGACGGGTACACAAAATCCGTCATTGACCTATATGGCACTCACAGCTCGCGCGGCAAATCATGCGGTCGAAGAATTGAAAAAACGGAATCTATAAAGTGAGGGCAACCGCAAGGATTGCCCCTACGTGATTCGATTCTAATGTAGGGGAGACTCTTGCGGTCGCCCTCAAAGGCATATTTCAATACCCCTCAGTATTCAAACGATATTTTATCATTCAACTAAAATAATAATGAAAAAAACAACTATTTCTTTACTCTTTCTCACGTTCTCTATTTTGGCTTCTGCCCAAACGAATAAACCGCTTTATAAAGCCGCTTTGGGTGTACAGGCTTACACTTTTAGAAACAGTTTTCCGAAAGACATTATGTGGACACTGGATACCATCAAAGCCATGGGTTTCACCGAAATTGAAGGCGGCAACCCCAAAGGTATGACACCCGAAGAGTTCAAAAAGGCATGTACTTGGCGTGGCATCAGCATACCATCAACAGGTGGTGACTACAATGAATTGGTGAAAGACCCAACAGAAGTCATCAAAAAAGCAAAAATCTATGGCTCTAAATACGTCATGTGTGCTTGGATTCCGCATACAAAAGGCAATTTTTCGCTTGAAAATGCTAAAAAAGCCGTCACGGATTTCAATGCCATCGGTAAAAAAATGAAGGAAAACGGGCTGACTTTCTGCTACCATGCGCATGGTTTTGAATTTCAAAAACACGGTGATGGAACGCTTTTGGATTATATCATTCAAAACACAAACCCTGCTTATGTTTCTTTTGAAATGGATGTATTGTGGATAACGCACGGCGGCGGTGACCCTGTTGGGTTACTCAATAAATATGGCAATCGTTGGAAACTCATGCACGTCAAAGACCTCAAAAAAGGCATCGTCGGCGATTTGACGGGCGGCACCCCTGCTGAAAACGATGTGCCTGTCGGCGAAGGTCAAGCGGATTGGCAGCAAATCATCAAACAGGCTAATCGCATCGGCATCAAGCACTTTTTTATCGAAGACGAAAGTAATAAGGAGTTTGAAAACATCCCTAAAAGCATCGCTTATCTCAAAAGTTTGAAACAAGGCAAAACGCCGATTTCTCAACCTTTGGTCACCAATATTTACACCGCCGACCCTTCGGCACATGTATTTAATGGTCGAATTTATGTCTATCCATCTCACGACATTGATGCCGGTACAAAAGAAGACGACGAAGGCGGGCATTTTGATATGAGAGATTACCACGTTTTGTCCATGGATAAAGTCGGTGGCAAAGTGACCGACCACGGCGTTGCACTCGATATTAAAGACGTGCCGTGGGCAGGTCGCCAAATGTGGGCACCCGATGCCGTTTGGAAAAAAGGCACTTTTTACTTGTATTTTCCTGTCAAAGACAAGCAAGACATCTTCCGCATTGGCGTAGCAACGAGCAAAAACCCCGAAGGTCCGTTCAAAGCCGAACCCGAACCGATTAAAGGCAGTTACAGCATTGACCCCTCAGTATTCAAGGACAAAGACGGTCAAGTGTATATGTATTTCGGCGGTATATGGGGTGGTCAGTTGCAACGCTACAAAGGCAATGAATATCAAGGCAAATCAGATAATCCTAAAAAAGGACAAGTCGCTCGTTTACCGCGCATTGCCAAAATGAGTGCGGACTTAAAAAGCTTTGCAGAAGAGCCAAAAGAGGTCAAAATCCTCGATGAAAAAGGCAATCTATTCATGGAAGACAACGATGACAAACGCTTTTTTGAAGCGTCTTGGGTACATAAATACAAGGGGAAATACTATTTTTCTTACTCCACAGGCAATACGCACAATCTTTGTTATGCCATCGGCGACAATCCTTATGGACCCTTCACGTACAAAGGCATATTGTTGAAACCCGTTGAAGGTTGGACAAATCACCATTCTATCATACAGCATCAAGGCAAATGGTACTTGTTTTATCACGATGTCCAACTCTCTGGCAAAACGCACTTACGCAACGTGAAAGTAACGGAATTGAAATACAATGCCGATGGTACGATTAAGACCATTGACGCATATAGATAAAACGTTTTTGTCATTCTGAGGACAATCACCATGTAAAGCGTTGGTGTTTAAAACCGAATGACGCAGCAAATGGGTTCGAGTACCATGTTCGCGGAACTTTAAAAGTTCCCCGAACATAAAGTTCCTCTCCTACAAACGAAGCGCGTCATTAGTAACGCAGTGAAAGAATCTGATTGTCAATCAGTTAGATTCTTTCACTGCGTTCAGAAGGGCAAAAAAACGAACAGCCCCCCCTCAGTATAAAAGCATAAAATCATAGCAAAAACATAAAAAATGCCGCAATCATGGATTTCCCAACCATTTTAGAACAGCTCAAAACGGATACGGCACTGCCCTTTGCCATTCCCATTTTTCTATTGGCAATGGCGATGGAATGGTCTATCGGCAAAAAGGAACATCCTGATTTTTACAAACGGAAAGACCTATTGGTTTCCCTTACTATGGGCATTTTTTCAAGCATCGTTGAGTTTTTGCCAAAGGTATTAGCTTTTGTTGTTTTCTATTATCTACATGAAATCAGCCCTTTACGTGATGTTGTGGAACGACAATGGTGGGCGTGGCTACTGCTGTTTTTTCTTGACGATTTATCCTACTATTGGCATCATCGCCTCAACCACGAAGTCCGTCTATTTTGGGCGGGTCATGTGCCGCATCATTCGTCAGAAAAATACAATTATGGAACGGCTTTGCGGCAAGGCGTGGGTGAGCGATTGCATAAATTTCCTTTTTGGATATGGCTGCCGTTGCTCGGTTTTGACCCCTTGATGATTTTTATGATGATTGGTTTGAACTTGATTTATCAGTTTTTTGTCCACACCGATTTGGTGGATAAATTGCCCAATTGGTTTGAAGTGGTATTCAATACACCTTCGCATCACCGTGTACATCACGCGTCCAATATCCGCTATTTGGACTGCAACCACGCAGGTATTTTGATTATTTGGGATAAACTGTTTGGCACATTTTCAGAAGAAAATGAAGACGAAAAACCTGTTTATGGTTTAACAGAAAATATCAATACCTACAATCCTTTTCAAGTCGCTACGCATGAATACAAAGCCATTTTTCAAGACGTAAAACGTGCAAAAAAGTGGTCTGACAAGCTCAAATACATTTTTTATGCACCCGGTTGGAGCCATGATGGCGTAGATAAAAGAGCTAAAACGTTGAGAAAACACCTCTTTATCAGTTTTTGTGTGATGTTCACTATGCCTTGCATCGCTCAAATCAAACTCCCCCGTTTGATTAGCGACGGCATGGTGTTGCAACGCGATCAAAACATAAAATTATGGGGTTGGGCATCGCCAAACGAAGCGGTAAGTCTGCAAATGGGCAACAAAACGTATAAAACCCAAGCAGATGCTTCTGGAAAATGGACTATCCCTTTGCCACCGCAAAAGGCAGGTGGCACATACAATTTGGTTTTCAAAGGTAAAAATGAAGTAAAAGTCAACGATGTCGTCTTTGGCGATGTATGGTTGTGCAGCGGTCAATCCAACATGGTGTTACCGATGGAAAGGGTCAAAGAAAAATATGGCGATGAGATTGCGGCGGCTAACTACCCTGACATCCGTTTCTTTTTTATTCCGACATTGACGAATCTACAAAAACCACAAGAGGACTTGCCTTCAGGCGCATGGAAAAAAGCAAACCCCACGGACGTTATGACCTTTTCGGCTGTTTCTTATTTTTTTGCAAAACAGATTTATGACAAATATAAAATACCCATCGGTTTAATCAATCCAAGTGTTGGTGGTACACCGATTGAAGCATGGATAAGCGAAGAAGGCTTGAAAAGCTTTGATGATTTAACTAAAATCGTTCAAAAAAATAAGGATACTGCTTTTATAAAGTCCTTGATACCCCCCTCAGTACCACAGCCAAAATCTAATGATATTGGCTTAAAAGAAAAATGGTTTGACCCTAATTACACGCCCAAAGGGTGGCGTAACATCAATATTCCAGGCTATTGGGAAGACCAAGGCATCAAGGATTTGAACGGCGTGGTGTGGTATCGAAAAGAAATTGACGTACCTGCAAATATGACAGGCGTGCCTGCCAAACTCTTTATAGGCAGAATCGTGGACGCTGATGTGGCATACATCAACGGCGTTCAAGTCGGCAACATCACCTATCAATATCCGCCGAGACGTTACAATGTAGAAGCAGGGCTTTTAAAAGTAGGTAAAAATACAATTGTCATAAAAGTGACCAATTTTAGTGGAAAAGGCGGCTTTGTGCCTGATAAACCCTATTTTTTAACCGCTAATGGTCAAAATATTGACTTAAAAGGTGATTGGCAATACAAAGTAGGGGAGGTATTTGAACCGATAAAAGGCAGTGGCGGCGGTGGTATTTCATTCCAA
>JAYTMI010000113.1:0-2119 GCA_043728625.1 Saprospiraceae bacterium
TAATTAGCGTCAAAATAGTACATCAATAAGTTTATTTGAAGCAGAAAAAGTACATTTTCATTTAACTTTCAATTGATTTATGGATGGTGGTTTTTAGTATTTTCAAGCACCCCCTCAGTATTTTGCATAAAAAAAGCGGCTTCTGGAGGGAAGTCGCTTTTTTTATGCAAAATACTATTTTAAAGATAATAAATTTGCAAATAAGAATGAACTTACCTAATTTTGCAGAAATTATACATAATACACCATGTTGATAGAATTTAAAGTATCCAACTATCGCTCAATTGGGGAGGAGCAAATTTTGAGCTTAGTGCCTGCGCCTAAGCAAAAAGACTATTTAGATAACATTATCTCTAAGGGAAAATACAATGCATTAAACGCATTAGCTATTTATGGCGCAAACGGCAGTGGCAAAAGCAATTTGTTATTGGCAATGGGCTTGCTGGATAAACTTGTTCATCTTTCAGCCCGTTCTTCCTCTATCACCAAATTACCTTATGACCCGTTTCTTCTGCGACACGGTTGGGAATCTAAACCGACAAAGTTTGAGATTACATTTATTATTAACCACAATAAATACAGGTATGGTATTGAATTTTTCAAAGAAGAAATAGCAAGAGAATGGTTATACAGAAAATCACAAGGCAGAGAAGTTGAGTTATTTTTGAGAAACGGCGATACCATAGACCCTTCATCTGGCTTTAAAGGCAATGCTAAAATCATTGATTTAGCCATTGAAGCCACAAAACCCAATGCGTTATTTCTTTCCACTTGCGATATGTTTAACGTTGAAGAAGCAAAACTTATCTTTCAATGGTTCAAACATTTTAACAATATTGACGGCATTGATACCGAAGATGAAGAAATCAGAACCGTCACAATGTGGGATAATGAAGCGGATAGAGCCAATATTACAGAATATTTATTGCGTTTAAACCTTGGATTTGTCGGTATTGACATCTCAAAAAAGGATTTTGACGAGACTGATTTGCCAAAGAATATTGCCGAAAACACGAAAAACATATTGGTTAAAACTTTATCAGGTTCGCAAGGCTATTCCATTCAATCGCAGCATAAAATGTATGATTCGGACGGCACACAAACCGATAAAAATATAACTTGGAAATTTGATGAACGAGAGTCAAAAGGTACAATCAAAGCCTTGCATTTAAGTGGTCCTATTTTATGGGCTTTGAAAAATGGCGGTGTTTTAATTATTGATGAAATCGAAGCCAAAATGCACCCATTATTGACATTAGACACGATTAATATTTTTCTAAACAAAGAAACAAATCCCAATAATGCTCAATTGATATTTGCAACGCACGATACCAATTTGTTGTCTTATTCTAATTTAAGACGTGACCAAATTTATTTTACGGAGAAAAACAATTGGGAATCAACTGAAATATTTTCTCTATCCGATTTTATTTATTTGGGCGAAAATGGTACACCAAAATCGGAAAAAGAAAGACCTGATACCGATAAAGAAAAAAGGTATTTTGAAGGAAGATACGGCGCAATCCCTTTTTTAAGTCCTTTTAAACCATTAAACCCCACGCAAAATGGCAAAAAAAGGTAAGGTTCATAAATTTCAAGACCAAGAATCAGAAGAGCGTCCTGTAAGATTTAGGCGGTATCAGTATTTGTTTTTAATTGTCTGTGAAGATGAAAATACAGAACCGCTCTATTTCAAAAACTTCAAGGAACAAATTCCTAATGAAACAATCTACCTCAGACCTGTTGGCACGGGTCGAGATGCAAAAGGGGTGGTCGAAGAAGCCATAAAAGAAAGGCATAAACTTGCCATTGAAGCAAAAAAAGAGGTAGATATTGTTTGGGCAGTTTTTGATAAAGATGATGCCGATGAAAATGCCACTAAAATTCAACGCTTTGCGGATGCTTTTGACATCGCTGAAAAAAATAAGATTAAAGCCGCATACAGCAATGAAGCCTTTGAATTATGGCTTCTTTTACACCTAACAGACGTGGATAGTGCTGTTGCATTACCCAGAAAAACAATCTATGATTTGTTGCAAACGCACATTCAGCAAAAGGGGAATTATTCTACATTTCAATATAAACACGGCAATAGTGATATATTGACAATCATTCATGA
>JAYTMI010000114.1:0-7111 GCA_043728625.1 Saprospiraceae bacterium
AAGGTTTACACGAAAAGATTGTGAACAAGATGATAAACTTGCCGCCCGATTTTCCCATTGAAAAAAGCGCATACAAGTCATGGAAAAACGCCTTGTATGAAAAGAAATGGGTGATATATGCCAAACGCCCCTTCGGAGGACCGAAGCAAGTGATAGAATATTTAGGTCGGTACACCCATAAAGTGGCTATCTCGAATCATCGCCTTAAAGGGTTTGACAAGGACAAAGGCATGGTCACATTTGAGTATAAGGACTACAAAGATGGTGGCAAAAAGAAGGAAATTGACTTAACAGCGGACGAATTTATCCGCCGCTTTGTTCAACATATTTTGCCGCCAAAGTTTCGCCGCATCCGCCATTATGGTTTTTTGAGCAATGCGGCGAAAGGTAAATCCTTAGAAAAAGCGCGGCAATCCTTGGGGATGAAAGCGCAAATTAAACGAGACAAAGCGGCAAGAAAAGAAGAAGCGATGCGGCGCATGTTGGGTGAATCTTGTCATTCAGGAGGAACGAACCAATGCCCCTGCTGCAAAGATGGAACGATGGTACGGGTGGGTTTAATACCGGCGCTGAGTCGGGCGCGGTCGCCGCCGACGGGTTTTATTGAGGGGGTGGATTTTTGTCATTCAGGAGGAATGAATGAGGTGGACTGGTTATCTTAAAAATCTGATGTCTTGGAGGAAGCAAGACAGCACGGACAGCTAAAATTATGCAAAAGTGTATAGAGAAACGGTAAAAACAGGATAGAAACGGAAGTGTTAAACCGCTTTTGTTGACCTTTAAAATTGTATCGGCATCGCCCAAAACAAAAAAAGCCTCTCTTGGAGGCTTGGTTTAGGTGATGGATTTAAAATTGAAAACCCATAAGAAAAGGGTTGGAACTTGGACTTGGCATCGGCATCGTTCAACACCAGATTGTCGTCCACTAATCGTGGACTACAATCTTTTTTTTTCTCGGTAGCCGCTTTGTTCTTGGTTTCATTCAATCATAAGTAATCCCCCCGTAGCCTATCCCTATCATAAAGATAAAACGACAGCAGCACGCCCGTACCAAAAATGAGCGTAGTCAGAGCAATTATCAAAAAAGTGAAAAAAAAAATCCTCGCAACCAAAGTTACGAGGATTTTTGACATTTTTACTGCCCGAAGGACTCCTTTGAATAGGAAGGTCAACTTTCCGTTTCTTCCAGCATGTGTTCTGCTTTTTTGATAGCCAAAAACTCCTTCATTTCGCGCCAGCGAGAGCCAAAAATGCGGTTCATACCTTTATCAACGACATAGTGTTTAGCAATCAGAATGGCTCCTTTTGCTCGACGGATATAACTTTCGTTTGCACGAAGAGCGATGGAGTAACCACCGTCCACATACTCGATGTAGTGCCAATAGCCGCTCGGCATGAAAATCGTTTCACCCGGTTCAAGTATCGTTTCCCAGCCGTGAGCTTTGGCAAGGGCGGGATACTTTTCGTAATCGGGATTGTTGATATCCACATAACTGGCTACGGAATAAGGCAAATGATACAAGAAAGTGGATTGTTCAGGTGAAAATAAGACAACCCGTTTTCGTCCATGAATTTGATTCAAAAAAACATGACTCATGTCAATGTCGTAGTGCATCGGTGTTATCGCACCTTGTCCACCAAAAAACATCATTGGGAAATCGTGGAAAAAGCCGTCCATAATGTTCGGAATTTGGAAGTCCTCACACATCCGCGGTGCGTATTTGAAGATATTCCATAAAAAGATGCGGTAAGGCATGGGACCGCGTTCCAAAAGTGTGAGATATTCACCAAAACTCATGTGCATTTCAGGCTCCATGTAGCCTTTGCCCGGTTTCGAATAATTGGGCGACACGACTGGCACGTCAAGATGCCCGTAATTTTTTTTCAAATTGTCAATAGACCAATTGGTTTTAGCGGGCCATTGATCCATTAAGTCTGTAAAAACCACCGGTTGATGCGGGTGCAGATACTCGGCGGCGAAAGTCTCGCGGGTTAAACCGCTTCTTTTTTCGATAGGATTGAGCGTCAGCATGGTGTTGAAGTTTTAAATTGATTGATTGAAATGAAAGTTAAACAGTTATTTTCATAGTGTTAGTTTCTAAATAATCTTTTTATCTTAAAAAAACAAAACGAGGTATTGATGAGGCAAAATTAAGGCAAAAAAAAGTTGAATGTTGAAAATTGCATGATTATCACGATAATTTGCTTGAAATTATTTGTCATAAACAAGAAAGCAGTTTGATAAGCCTCAAGGGCTCACCAACTGCTTTCTTTTTCTCACTTCTTATGATGCCGCTATTTGTGACGATAGGCTATTTTTTAACGACCTTTTTTACAAAGTAACTCGTTCCTGCGAAGCATTTCAGCATATAGATGCCGCTACTGAGGGGTGTCAAATCGAGTGTTGTTTTACTGTTGTCTGCTGTTATTTTTTCAGTCATCACCAATTTGCCTTCTATTGAGTACATCTCAATATGAACCGTTTGATTGGCTTTTCCGAGTACTTCAATATTCAGAAGCGATGTCGCAGGGTTTGGTTCGAGGGCGATGTCCCAAACACCGTCTTTATTGAGGTTGGCGGCTATGACTTTTGAGAATGTTTCCTTGCCATCAAAATCCAATTGTCGCAGGCGATAATAATAGGTTGTTCCTATGCGAACCTTATCATCAAAGTATTGATAATCAGATAGTTTTGTCGCATCACCTTGTCCTTTTAGGAATCCCAAAGTCGTAAAATTACTCCCCGAAGTGCTACGAGATTCTGCGAAGAGAGGGTCGGTTGAGCGTTGTATGTCAAAACCTGTGTTGTTGCGTTCAGTTGCCGTTTGCCAATTGAGTTGAATTTTGTTTTTCAAAGGTATTGCTTTGAAATCCACCATCTCGACAGGAATGACAATATTGTTGACGCAAATGCGCAAGCCCCAAGCGGTGAGTGTGCCACCATCGTTTGAATAGTTATCTTTTATGCGCAGAGTCCAAGTACCTGTTGCATTTGCCCCATTCAAAGCGGTTAGAAAATTATTGGGTTGATACAACAATCCATCAGTAGGCGGACATGGATAAGTGCCTGCAGATTTTGTTGTTTGGTCATCAAAACCAATATTAAAGTTTTTTTCAGCATCGCAAGGTTGGTCGAGTAAAACGACATCCGTATTGGTCGGGCTACGAAGGGTAAAAGTCAAGTCAGAGATATAGTTATGCGTACCCGTTATGTTTGTAATATTTATATCTGTAATATTACCACTATGTGGAAAGGTGAGCGTTGATGTTACCAAAGGCGTTCCCGATGCTGAAATGGTTTTTGGCACATTGGTGCTGTTGTAAGTTAAGCACGTTATAGTGCCTGTTGTGAAACTACCCGTTGCATACGCTGTACTGAAGCAATTGTTTTTAGCCAATACGCGCCAATAATAAGTTGTTACATTACTGAGGGGGGATGCTGTTGGCACAAAAGCCGAAGTCGCTGTCAAATTACTCTGTGTCAAAATAATACTCGAAAAATTGGAAGTTGTTGACAATTGGAAGTCATAATTAGTCGCATCAGTAACAGAATTCCAAGCAAAAAGCGGCGTAACAGACTGCCCAGTTGAACTGTTAATGGGTCCGACAATCGTAGGTGGACCTGACAAAGTGGATGGCTGAACGGTGAAAGTGAGTGCAATCGAATCTGGATTCGATGCCCCACTTGTTGTTTTTACCCAAAAGCTATAAAATCCTGGCGTAACTCCACTGCCAATTGAGAGATTGAGGGTTATTGAACCACCTGGAGTGACACTTGAGTTATTTAGATTGGCGGTACAACCTGCGGGAACATCGGTTGTTGAAAGATTAATCGTTGTAGCATAACTGTTGAAAGATGTAGTTAAAACGGTGTAGGTCAAAGTTGTGCCAGCACAATTTGCCTGTGTCCCAAGGTTAGCATTGACAGCATAATCTGCTGTTAATGGTGTGCAGCCGTTGGACGTTAACAGGCTGGAACGGGCACCATTGAGGGCAGAAACCATCCGTACTTTTTGCCCTTTTGTAAACATATTGAGGCAGTTGTCATAAGAATAATCCATATAATTCATGAACATCACACCCGGGGAAGTTGCCGTACACGCATCAGTTTTAGGGAAAGTGCCACAACCAGAAGTTGAATTAGCTTGATTGGGTGTATCTGCGACTTGGTCGCTGCCCGTACATGCGCCAGTGTCGTCGCCCCAAATGTGATAGAGGTTGAGCCAATGCCCGACTTCATGCGCCGCTGTTCTACCAAATTTATAATTCGTGGCAGTGCCTTGAACATCCATAGAACCGACTGAAGAATACAAAAGGACAACGCCATCGGTGCTCGCAACATCTCCGGGAAACTGTGCATAACCCAATAAACTACTACCTAAATTTGCAGACCACAGATTGAGGTATTTGTCTCTATTCCAAATCGTAGCAGGCTTGGGTGTCGCGTCAAAGGTTGCATCGTCCCATGAAGTTGGCGAAGCGTAACTATGACGTGTGATACCTGTTGTCGCATTGCCGCTTGGATCACGTGTGGCAAGGCAGAATTGAATTTCTAAATCGGGTGCAAGCCCTTGAAAAAAACTGGGCGTTGATGAACGATCGCTGTTGATGCGGCGGTAGTCGTCGTTTAGTTGTTTAATTTGCGCTTTGATTAAGTCGTCAGAAATATCTTGAGCGGGTACTGAGGGGTTAGAAATGACGTGAAAAACAACTGGAATGACGATAATACCACCAACAGCACTCTCTTTACGAGCATTTTGCACAAAAGCCTGTGCTTCACGGTCAATTTGGCTTCGCGTTGCGCGATAAAGAGGGTCGTTCTTCATCATGTAATTGTACCGATTCATGGTGGCACAATGTTGGTATTCTACTTCATTCTCAATCGTGTGACGGATAGCGTCAGCCTCTAAGGTTTTGACTTGACCTCTCATATTTAATGATAAAAAGAGTAGAAAAAAGGGTGTTAAAACGGCAAGTCTTTTGGAAAAAAAAGTATTGAACATTTTGACAGGAGAGTTTGGTTTGAAAAGTAAATGAATTAAGGTGTGAATATATATATAACTCCGATAAAAACAAAAAAGACAGCCTCACGAATGAAGCTGCCTTTTTTTTATTTCTGTGAAGGGCTAAGAGACCCCTCAGTATTTTACTATAAAATTATGCTTTTACCAACCCTTTTGCTTTTTCCATAACACTTTCAGCGATGCCTTTCGGGGCTTCTTGATAGTGTGAAAATTCCATTGTTGAAGAAGCACGACCTGAAGTGATGGTACGTAAGTGTGTTACATAACCGAACATTTCAGACAAAGGCACGTCC
Source organism: Saprospiraceae bacterium (assembly GCA_043728625.1). Taxonomy (GTDB): domain Bacteria; phylum Bacteroidota; class Bacteroidia; order Chitinophagales; family Saprospiraceae; genus JAAFJT01. The sequence goes on from JAYTMI010000114.1 coordinate 5,318, forward strand.
GCTTGGATAGCCACTGCGCCACCCATACGAGTTTCTTGTCCTTTTGGCAAGCCACGACGACGGTTCAAGTCACCGATAACTGGTCCGACATACTCCTCAGGTGTTACAACTTCCAATTTCATGATAGGCTCTTGAATGATAGGCTTACATTTTGGTGCGGCTTCACGGAAACCTTCTTTAGCACACAATTCAAAGGCAATTGGTTTCGAGTCAACAGAGTGCATACCACCATCCGTCACACGAACTTTCATTGCTTCGATATTGTAACCAGCCAAAATACCGTTGCTCATCATTGCTGTGAAACCGTCAGTGATGGGTTTGATATAGTTTTTATCAATCGCACCACCGACAATTGCCCACTCAAATTGCAATTTCTTTTTACCTGATTTGAAATCATCGCTGTCAAGGAATTCTTGGTCAGCAGGTCCTAAAGTGAATTCCATATCTGCAAAGAGACCTGAACCACCTGATTGTTTTTTCAATTTTTCGCGGTGCGTATAAGATTGTGTCAAAGCCTCTTTGTAGTTTACTTGTGGTGCACCTTGATTACATTCAACGCCATATTCACGCTTCATGCGGTCAACCAAGATTTCCAAGTGCAACTCACCCATACCACTGATGATTGTTTGAGCTGTATTTTCGTCGTATTTAACACGGAAAGTAGGATCCTCGTCAGACAATTTTGCCAACGCCATACCCATTTTGTCCATGTCTTTCTGTGTTTTTGGCTCAATTGCCAAAGAGATAACAGGCTCTGGGAATGTCATTGATTCCAAAACAATTGGTCTTTCCAAAGCGCACAATGTATCACCTGTACGGATTTCAGAGATACCGACAACTGCTACGATATCACCCGCTTCAACAGAATCAACAGGAATTTGCTTATTGGCGTGCATTTGGAAAAGACGTGAAATACGTTCTTTTTTACCCGAACGGGTGTTCAAAACATAAGTACCTGCTTCCAAACGACCTGAATAAACACGTGTGAAAATCAAACGACCCACATATTTATCTGTAACAATTTTGAATGCCAAAGCAGAGAATGGCTCATTTACGTCTGGTTGACGGCTTTCTTCCGCTTCAGTATCAGGGTTTGTACCTTTAATCGCTTCAACATCAAGTGGTGAAGGCAAATAAGCACAAACAGCATCCAAACATGCTTGAACACCTTTGTTTTTGAAGGCAGAGCCACACATAACAGGTGTCATTTTCATATCAATAACGGCTGCACGGATAGCGGCTTGTAACTCATCAACTGTAATTGATTCCGGATCTTCAAAGAATTTTTCCATTAATTCATCGCTGTAACCGGCAACCTCTTCAATAAGTAATGCACGCGTTTCTGCAACGATATCAATCAAATCTTCAGGGATTGGCACAACGTTGAACGTCATACCTTGGTCATGCTCGTTCCAAACAATTGCTTGATTTGTAACGATGTCCACAACACCTAGAAATTTATCTTCATTACCGATTGGCACTTGGAGAGGAATAGCGTTAGAACCTAATTTCGCTTTCATGTCTTTTACGACAGCGAAAAAATCAGCACCAGCACGGTCCATTTTATTGACGAAAGCGATACGTGGTACGCGGTAGCCATCAGCCAAACGCCAGTTTGTTTCAGATTGCGGCTCAACACCGTCAACTGCTGAAAACAAGAACACCAAACCGTCCAAAACGCGAAGTGAACGATTTACCTCAACCGTAAAGTCAACGTGACCTGGTGTGTCGATGATGTTCATTGGAAATTCTTCGCCTTTCCAGAACCATTTTGTTTTAGTCGCCGCAGAAGTA
>JAYTMI010000115.1:0-3376 GCA_043728625.1 Saprospiraceae bacterium
ACCATAAATTGTTCCAGTTTTTTGCGAATATCCCTTTGAGAACATGTAAAATTATTGCAAATCGCCGAAAACGCAAGCAATTTCCCTTCACCTGTCGTCACATAACCACTATACGATTTAACCCGCGTGATTGTCCCACTTTTGGCTCTTAATCGGCTGCTTACTGAGGGGTTAGTTTTAAACATGTTTTTCAAAGTACCCGACTTGCCTGCTTCAGGCAGTGAACTATAAAATGGCATAAACATCTGACTATCAAGGGCTACCGAGCGCAACATGGATGCCAATTGCAAAGGCGTAATACCATTGCGAGGCGACAAACCAGAGCCGTCTTGCATAAACAACCCCTCAGTATCAATGCCTTTTGTTTGCCAAAAACGGACAATGGATTTTATGCCTTCTTCATTTGACCCCAGGCCAGATTGCTTTAAACCAACGGCACGCAGAATGGCTTCACAATACAAATTGACGCTTTCATGGTTCGCTTTGTTCACAATATCTGAAAGTTTAGGCGACAGCCAAGTAAAAAAAGTTGTCCGATAAGAAAGCGGTATGAACTGCTGTTCCAAAACCATTTGAGTCGTCGCAGAATCCGTTACTTCGATGCCTTGTACGATTAAGTTTTTTCTCAAATGCCATGCGGCAAATAGGGGAGGGTCGGGTAGTGCGCCATTTATTTTAAACAGACCCGTTCCAGTCGGTATCGTTCCTCGAATATAACCCGTTGTGCTGTTAGGCGTGGCGTATATATATGCGTCGTCGCCGCCACCAACTATGTTTTTTACTTCATTAACGAATTGGAAACCAGGGATATAGGGCGAAACCCTGAATACTGAGGGGTGCGTCCCAACATTTTGATTTTGTTGAAAAGTGAGTTCATACAGATTTTCATGAAAATTCAAACCACTCGGTCCAGAGCCATATGCATTACCCAAATCCTCCCAAAGCCAAGTCGGTACTGCCGTTCCGTTTTCATAAGATGAACCATCACCTACTATTTTACCAACAATGCGTTTGATGCCTAAACGACGTATTTCATTTGTAAAACTGTCTAAAACAATATTCATGCTTGGCACGCCGTCCATCAAAGGACTGCCTAAAGTCGGGTCGCCATAGCCTTTTATAAAAATATTGCCATATAAAACAGAGTCTCGAATGTTGCCATCGTATTGCAATTCTGTTCGAAATTGAAAATCATTGCCCAAAATACCCAAACCCGCCGCCGTTGAAACAATTTTCATATTTGAAGCAGGAATAAGACTAACTGTTGGGTTTTGTGCCGCCAATATTTGCCCTGTTGATACATCTAAAACAATTACACCTACCTGTCCATGCCTCAAAGCCGAATCGTTTGCTAAACGGTGGACAGCTTCATTGTAAAAGGTCATTGATGGAGTGGTGTCAGGTTGTTCAACACTTTTTGCCGTTACTTTATTTGGGCAATCCTGTGCAACGAATATCATTGGATATGAGAATATGAGAATAAATGAAAATAGTAATTTATTGATTTTCAGCATGTTATGGTGATTTTTAGATTTAGTAAAAAGACTATTAAAGATATTGGGATATTGTCACTATTCGACAATACCCCAATATTTTATTCCAAATTCCAAATTTTGAAATGTACAATTATCCTTTACGCCGATTCAACTCATCTCTTATTAAAGCCGCTTGCTCATAATCTTCATTGGCAAGCATTTCTTGAAGTTTCTGATTCAGTTCATCGGTGTCCAAATTGGTCAATGAACTACGTGTGTCTGAAGCACGGCTGCCACCGCCTCTACTTGCTTCAGCACCAACACTTCTGCTGCCCGAGTCATCTGCCTCTTCTAAAACGACGCCTGCAGCTTCGAGGATGAACTCATAAGTAAAAATAGGGCAATTGAAACGCACTGCCATAGCCAGCGCATCGCTTGTACGAGAATCAATTTCGTGCGGAATACCGTCTTTGTAACAAATAAGGCGGGCATAAAAAACGCCGTCGAGTAAGTTAGAAATAACGACTTCGTGCAAATCAATATTGAACGTTTCCAAGGCATTTTTAAACAAATCATGCGTCAAAGGGCGATTCGGCAGCATACGCTCGACCGCTACGGCGATTGCTTGTGCTTCAAAGCCACCAATAATAATGGGCAAGCGACGATTGCCATTGCGTTCGCCGAGAACAACGGCATAATTATGCGTTTGAGTCATGCTCGGTTGCAAACCGACTATATCAAGAGGAATTTTTCTCATAAAATTCTAAATCTGTGAAATTTAAGGTTTTAGGATAGCCAAATACGCTTTTTACTTATTTCGCCTCAATCCTACAAATTACTGTTGCCGCAAAATTAGTTATTTTTAACAAAAAGAATTATCAAAAATTTGATCAATATTAGGTTTGTCGGCTATGAAGAAGAATTTCTCCCATTAGGCAAGGACAAAGAGGCATTGTTGGAATGGATTGAGTACATGTTGGGGAAATTTTTAAAGTTTCCCCGATAAGATACCCCTCAGTATTCTTCCCATAGGGATTTGTTTGGAACGAGGTTTACTTCATTTTATACGTAATTTATGCAGAAATCAAACTTTGTTTTTTTTGTTCATCTATCAAACCCATCAATTTAGGCATTTGATTCATTGTTTCTTCGTAGCCAATATCGCACAGCTCTTTAACTTTTGACATACTGAAAAAGCTAAATTCGTTGACTTTTTCAGGAGCAATATACACGTCCAGCATTTTGATATGGGGTTTGGAATTCGTCCAAAGGGTTAAATCCACAACACGTTGGGTGATGCCCATAAATGTATCTAATTCCTTATTTGACTGCACATGAACCTTGGGTTTAACATTTGAACCTATCAGAATATCGCATTGTTCGCGTATAATGCCAGCAGGCATATTGTTGGTAATGCCGCCATCAACATACAATTCGCCTTCAATTTCGATAGGTTTAAAAAGCCAAGGCACGGAACAAGAAGCGACAACTTTATCGAACACTGTTCCAGTACTGAAATATACGGCTTTGCCGACATTCAAGTTGGTTGCACAGACATAAAGAGGGTAATTTAAGGATTCAAAACTGTCTTCGGGAATAAAGGCTTCAAGGCGTTCCTTTAAATAATCCAATTTGACAAGCCCTGCCCCGGGAATACCAAATAAGCGAAATATCTTCATCATACTTGAATCGGCAATCAATCGCTCCATATCGTCAGTCGGAACACCCGCCGCATAGAGTGCGCCAATGATTGAGCCTGCACTTGTACCTGAAACGATGGTCGGCTCGATGCCATTTTCAAGCAAAGCACGAAAAACACCGATATGAGCTATGCCTTTTGCTCCGCCACCAGATAGCGCAATACCGACTTTATGTTCCTTATTTTGTTGTTTTGGAAAACC
>JAYTMI010000116.1:0-1676 GCA_043728625.1 Saprospiraceae bacterium
ATGGTGTTCTTCAATCGCACCACCGATGTATAAAGCAGACAATAATGTAAAAATAAACGCTTGCAAAAACGCTACAAGAATCTCCAAAATGTTCATAAACGCTACGAAAGGTATTGCCATCACTGAACCTCCTACCGAACCGCCAATGCTTTGACCCGCGTTACCGAAGATGAAAATCAAACTCACAAATGTCAAAATGATAACGTGACCTGCGACGATATTCGCAAAAAGACGAATAAGCAAGGTAAACGGTTTGATGAAAATCGAGGCAAATTCAATAGGTGCCATCAATATTTTGATAGGCAATGGCACGCCTGGCATCCAGAAAATATGTTGCCAGTAGTTTTTGTTACCGCTTAAAGTGACAACAACAAAAACGATAAGGGCTAATACAATTGTAGAACTGATATTACCCATAACATTCGCTCCACCAGGGAAAAATGGAATCAAACCAAATAGGTTGTTGAACAAGACGAAGAAAAACAACGACATCAAAAGCGTCATATATTTCTCGTATTTAGGTCCAATTGACGGTTTAGCAACTTCGTCACGTATAAATGTAACGAATACTTCCATTAAGTTAGCCAAGCCTTTTGGTGCTTTGTTCGGGTTGTTTTTATAGAAATTTGCTGTTTTGAAAAAAGCAATTGCAATCAATGCCAAAGCTAAAAGCATCGTAAACACGTTTTTCGTAATTGAAAAATCAATCCATGACGATTCTAAGTTTGTCAATTTACGGCTTTCTTCAAGTTCGTAACACTGTCCTTTATAACTAACAAAGTGGTGGTCTTCTTTTTTGCCTTTTGCATTCAATTCTTCTTTGACAAAAGAATAATGACCATCGTGGATTTCATCCAATTCAACTTCTCCCATCGGTAAACCTTTCGCTTTGCGGACAACATCGTGTGCTAAAACAAAACCATTCACCGCTTTTGCGCCATGATGAAACATTGTTGACAAACCAGCCGTCATGCCATTTTCAGTATCGTAAGCGAAAACTGGCAAAGGCAAGTGAATATCACCGATGATGTGGAAATGATGGGCATCGCCAATATGGTGCATCACTGCAGGAACGGGGTCGTATTTTTCGCTTTTTGTTTCTTCGGGCGCACAATCTGAATGAGCAGCGTGAGTTGCTGCACCGTGTTCAGGTGTCGCTTCGCCATGAGGCTGTTGTTCAGTTGCAGCAGGCGCGTGCGTTTCGGGTGTATGAGTTTCAGGAGCTTGTGCTGAAAGCGTTGTGAACGTCAAGATGCTCAACAAACAAGCGTATAAAAAGCGATTAAGCGACATATCGTATATAGACTTTTATATGTGTTCTTAAAAATCGTCGCAAAGTTAACTTCCCATAGCCGAATAAAAAAGCGATGTTCAAAGTTTTTCCAATGATTTTTTGGCAGTTTATGAATTAAAATCAGTGTTTTATGCTTTTTTGTGAGACACAACGAAGAATATTATGCTGATACTGAGGGGGTGCGATTTTTATTTTGTTGTTATCTATTTTAGTAAATTATTTAAATGTTTAGATATTTGAGGTAAGTTTTGTTTTTAAGCTAAGTTTTTTCCAAATTTTATGATTTACACTCCTTTTTGAAATTTAAGAAAACTTTAACCGCCAATATGTCTAATTTTGACAACGAAATGACCGTTTTTAGTCTTAGAATTACGTTAGTTTT
>JAYTMI010000117.1:0-8334 GCA_043728625.1 Saprospiraceae bacterium
TGCCTAACGGTGCCAGCATTGTAGGCGACTCGATGGGTACTCAAATTACGGTCAATCTCGGTACATCAAGAGGCGGTCAAATTTGTGCAAGAGGGATTAATTCGTGTGGTGCAGGTTTCTGGACTTGTGCAAACATTACTATTGTGCCAAAACCAGTTGTCAATGCTGGAAATGATACAACGGTCTGTGGCACACGTACTTTCCTGAGGGGTCAGACAACAGCTTCTGTTCAAACGTGGAGTGTGGCAGAAAAACCAATTGGCTCAACGGTTTCTTTCCTCAATTCTTTTGTGACGCAAACCGATGTTATCGTTTCAAAATCAGGTATTTATATATTCAAATTTGAATCCTCAAATGCCATTGGTTGCAGCCATGCCGATTCTATAAGGATTGATTTTAAAGAACTGCCTGGACTAAGTCTTGTTTCTGAGGACTGTAATTTGGAAGCAACGGAATACCGAATTAGACTCAATATTACAGGTTCATCAGCACCTTATACCATGATGGGGCTCGTCAATGGAACATTGTCTGGCACGGGTAATAACAACTTTACTTCTAATCCTATTCCAAGCGGAACGGCTTATAATTTTATAGCTAAAGACAATTTTGGGTGTCTGTCAAATGAGGTGCGTGGCAGGGGGAATTGCCCTTGTTATACGGCTTCAGGTACTTTACGTGCCGATTCGCTCGTCGTTTGTTATGGCTTGACAGGTCGTGCCATTCCGCTTAATGATGCACGTTTGGATGGTAACGATGCGGTAGAATTTGTACTACATGATGGTTCAGCGAACTTAAGAGGGAATATTTTGAAACGCAACAAAACAGGTATTTTTGATGTCTCAAATCTGCAATTTAACCGCGTTTATTATATCGCTTATATTGTAGGAGACACCTTTTCTAATGGCTCAGTGGATTTGACAAAGCCTTGTGTATCTACAAGTCGGAGTATTCCCATTATTTTTAAAAATAAAATGATAGCGGGTTTGACTGGCGACACAACGATTTGTCGCTTTGACAATGCTATCTTGAAATTTAATATCAACCCTGTCGGTTCTTACAATATTACCCTTCGAGATGAAACAGGAAACCGATTCCTCACGAATATACTGAGTGGTCAAACATTGTCTGTAGCCCCCTTATTTTCAACGACTTATGCCTTGTTGGAAGTCAAAGATAAAAACGGTTGTTTTGCTGAATTAACCGATTCTGCACGTGTCAACCTCAAACCTTTACCTATTTCAAATGCAGGTGTTGACCGCAGTGTGTGTCAAACAAATGTGGGTTTAGAGGCGGCTGAAAATTTGCAATACATCGGTCGTTGGTCAAGTCCTACTGGAAATGTGCGTATTTTAACGCCATCTGACCCCAAATCGGTCGCCGAAAACCTACAAAATGGGCGCAATGTGTTCATTTGGTCGGTGGCGGACACGACTTGCCCCAACTATACGGTGCGCGATACGGTTCAGATCTTTCTGCCTTTATTGCCCAAAGCAAACACTTTGTCCCTTGTTACAACTGTCGGAAAACCAGTTGTGGGTACTGTCAACGAAAATGCGCCGACAGGTACTTATACCATTACACAGTTGACTAATCCAGTCGCAGGTACTTTTGATTTGTTCAATAATGGTAGTTTTACTTACCGTCCCGACACGTCTTTTGTGGGTATTGTTAAGTTCAAATTTGCTATATGTAGCGATATATGTGCTCGATTATGCGATACAGGCGAGGTGCGCATTTTGATAAATCCTAAGCAAAAAGACACCATAATTACTCAAATTATAGATATTCCAAACGCTATAACACCCAATGGTGATGGCAAAAATGATGCTTTACGCATTGATGGCATTGATCAATATCCCAACAATGAACTCATCATTTTCAACCGTTGGGGTGATATTTTGTACAAAGCCAAACCTTACCACAACGACTGGCAAGGTGTCAACCAAAGCGGTGGCGATTTGCCCGAAGGCACGTACTATTATGTTCTGCGTTTAAACGTCAATGACGGGAAAATACTGAGGGGTAATATGACAATCTTGCGGTAATGATGAAATAAGTAATCATGAAGTATGAATGATAAATGATGAATTTACTAAGGGGGTAAATTCATCATTTATCATTCATACTTCATCATTTCCTCTCTATCACTTTTGCTTCATTCCACAACGCATCCATTTCCTCAAGCGACATATCTTCAAGGTCGCGCGGAGCATTTTTTTCAATAAATTCGAAGCGTCTTTTGAACTTACGATTGATTTTTTCCAAAGCCGTTTCAGGGTCTATGTTGATAAAACGGGCATAATTGATAAGTGAAAAAAGCACATCACCGAACTCTTCTTCCCGTTTTTCGGCAGGCATACTGAGGGGTATCATTTCCTTAAATTCTTGAATTTCTTCTTCCACTTTTTCCCAAACTTGGTCGGCAGTGTCCCATTCAAAACCCACTTTGGCGGTTTTTTCTTGCATTCTGTAAGCCTTGACCATTGCGGGCAGAGATTTTGGAACACCTTCTAAAACGGATTTTTTACCTTCTTTCAGCTTCAATCTTTCCCAATTCGCTTTCACTTCTTCTTCATCCTTGACTACCACGTCACCATATATATGTGGATGCCGTGAAATCAGTTTTTCGCAAATCGCATTCAATGAATCGGCAATGTCAAATGCGCCTTTTTCATCGCCAATTTTGGCATAAAAAGTCATGTGCAACATCAAGTCGCCAATTTCTTCATTGATACCTTTGAGGTCATTGTCCAAAATGGCATCAGCGAGTTCATAAGTCTCTTCAATGGTCAAATTGCGCAAACTTTCGAGGGTTTGTTTTTTGTCCCACGGGCATTTTTCGCGGAGGTCGTCCATGATGTCGAGCAATCGTCCGAAAGCATCGAGTTTGTCTTGTTTTGAGTTATTAGGCATATTAATATTTTTATATTTTTGATAAAATTAAACACAAAATACTGAGGGGGGTGTATTTTAAAAAAAATTGCCGCTAACTAATAAAAGTCAGCGGCGAGGGATGAAGTGTTTGAAGCGGCATTCTTCTATTTCTTCTGTGATATAGCTTGCATTGCAATCATTTGTTTCATTGTTTTATCCATCCCTTCGGTCGAGCCGTCAAGGAAAATGACGTTGCCTTTACTTTCTGTTGCAAAGTTTTTAATCGCTTCTGTCCACATCGTAAACAGCAAAATCGAACTGTCAAGTTTGGCATCTTCCATTTCTTTAGCGGCATCAGCCATACCGCGTGCCACTTCTTGACGGAACAACGCCACGCCTTGACCCCTCAGTTGTGCCGCCGTTTTTTCAGCTTCGGCAGAGATACGTATCGCGTTGCCGTCGGCTTCTGCGCCTTTGGTTTTGGTAATCAAAAGAGCTTGACCTTCATTTTCAGCAGCTGCTTTCAGATTGTTAGAAGCAACCACTTTCGCCATTGAACGGGTGATTTCTTCATCAAAATTGATGTCATTGAGTTGTAAATCAATGAGATGATAACCCCAATCTTCCAAAACATGGTCCAATTGGTCTTTCACATCGTGAACAATATCGCGGCGCAAGCCCAATATTTCCGCTTGTTTGCGGGTCGCCACATAACCACGCACCGAGCCTTCGACGGTTCTGATGAGCGATTGCATGAAATTGGCATCGTTGATGAATTTAAACGCTGCTTTTTTCACAGTCTCTTCATTGTCGTCCATGACGGCAAAAATGATAAGAGTTTTGAAATGCACATTCGCTTGGTCTTGCGTAATGGCTTGAAATTCAATCTCTACGGACTTGTTTTGCGTAGAAATACGTCTAAATACTTGCTCAATAAACGGTATCCGAAAGTTCAATCCCGGGCGCATCATACGCTGATATTTACCGAAAATCGTCACCACAGCGACAGTCCCTTGTTGAACACTCACGAAAGCACCAGTGCCAAGCAGAGCGAGCAAAATAATGATATAAATTCCCATAATCGATTTATTGAAAATTTTTGGATTAGAAAAAATGGTTTGACTATTAAACAGCTATAAAGGAAGTCTCTTTTATTGAATTTTGCTACAATATTAGGTCTTTTTCTTGAAAAAACACTTTCTAACTCGCTCTAATAACAGCACTCACATGACTTTGCAAATCTGGAAAATACAAATTAAATTCTGCATCAAATTCTTCTAAATACATTTCTAAATGAGTCGCTGCATTCCCAAAATTGCCAGGAAAAGCGGCGTGTTTTTCAATCATCAAAAAAGCACGGTGTAGTCCTTCATAAGTTGTGTAGCGCATCAACCAATCGTCAGCAATCATGCGTGGCAGACGGTTTCTTAATTTTGTGGGCAGTTCTAAATGCCTATTTGTCAATAAGTTATATATTTTGTCAATAAAACTACGCAAATCGTCATTCCATACGGAGGGGTCTCCAACAGCATATTTGTCCCAATTTTTTGCCAACAAAAAATCGTAATAAATATCCACAATGACAGGCGAATATTTGTGGTGAAATGGATGAAGCCGCTTTGTGCTTTGCTTAACAACAGGATGGGCATCTGTGAAAGCATCTATTTTTCGATGTAACATAATGCCCCTTTTGACCCCCTCAGTAAATTGCGGTAATTCGCGGTTAGAGATGAAATCTGCAACGAAATTGCCAATGGCTAAGTCTTCGTTGTCGCCTGAAAGAAAAAAATGGGCTAAGTGGTTCATAAGTAAGGGTTGATTTTTATTCAAAAATAGTGATTTACCTCGAAGAACAAAACAATGTGCTCAAATGATTACCTCATTTCCAAGTTTTGTCTAAATTTGCTTGCGACACGTAATATATATGGTGTCAGTTCAATTTATTTAAGCCAAACCTGCCAAATGACATTTGGCATTACTTCTTAATCTATGAGACAGACAGCCGTTTCCAAATCATACCTTAATATCCTTCCTTTGGGTGACGATAAACTCGATATGTTTGCCGTTTTTAATGGCATTCACCCTCAAATGACAAAGTGGACAGAGCTTTTTTACAATCAAACGACGTTTGAAACGGATATTCATGCCGAATTTCACAACTCTGAACAGTTTCGGCAGTTCTATTTTGAAACTAAAAACATACAAAAAACACGTGGTCAAAACCCTTTTGGCTTCGGTTTTCCCTTCTTTTTTGATACAGATACTGAGGGGGGGGCAATAGCAGCACCACTTTTTATTTGGTATTTGAACATCAAACCGCATCCGACACGCCGCGATTCGTGGTTGTTGTCTTATGATGACAATGGAACGGTGGCAGTCAATGAGTATCTCGTTGAGCATTTTCGACAAAAGCATGGACTGGACCTATCGGAGCATTTAAGCACATATATCCTAAATCCGCCCTTTACGTATTTAGGTTTTCAGGCTTTTTTGAAAGATTTGGCGACAAAACTCAAATTTCCTTTACAAAACGTCAGCCCGACAATCATTCAATGTCCTTCGGTAAAATACGCGAACGAATTGGGCGAACAAGGGCATATCGCTTGGTGCGGTGCGGTTGGTTTGTTTCCGCATCCTGACGGTTCTTTGCATGAAACGGACACCAAAGACATTGATTTTCAAAACTTTACGTGGACAGCAGAACACGTTCATGAGTTCACGGTGCTGCCTGAAGACCTTTATCAACGCACAGCTTTACGTACTGTTTTACGGAATAAAATTACGCTCGTTGAAGGCGGACATGGCACAGGTAAGACGCATTTAGCAACCAATATTTTGCTCAATGCCTTGTCAAATGGTCAAAAAACGGCTGTCGTTGCCGATGATGTGGCGAGTTTGATGCAAATTCAAAATGAATTGGTCAACCTCGGTTTGGGCAATTTGACGTTTTTGTTGAAAGATATTTATCAAGATAAAAACCTTTTGCTCGATGTCATACGCAAAGACCAAACGAGTAAATCGGTTGATTTCAAAGAAGAAGAATTTAAAATTGCTTTGAAACAAGCACGTCGGTATTTGGCAAAATCTGATGACACACATCACACACTCGGACAACCGATTTTTGGTGATGAAAATTTTGCAGAAGTCGTTGGTCATTATTTGGCAAGTCAAAAAAAAGCAGGGCGTGAGTTATTGGCAAATCATTTGAATCCATCGGATTATACGTTTACAAAAAATGAATATGAACGTCTTAGGGCTGAAATTGAGACGAGTGAGGAGCTTTATCAGAATGTCAATACTTTGAAGCACCCCCTCAGTAATTTGCATCCTGCAGCGTTTGCGGATGAAAAAAGTGAGACAAGTCGCACTGATTTGAATAAAAAATTAGCCCTTTTTATCGGAAAATTTAAAGCCTTACACCATCGGCATATTGCCGTTTATGACGCATACGCCCAGAAATTGATGAACCATTATGAGAGCTATTATGTCGAACAACGCGCTCAATTAAGAAGTTTGAAAGAAGCCAATTCAGATTATGAGTTTCAATATGGCGACGCTTTCAAAAGTTCTAATGTATTCAGAGTCAGTGGTTTATACGCCAGTTCCTTGTTTAGCGATAGGTCAAAAAATATATTAACGGCTAAAGACGAAGCCTTTAATCGGTATGATGCGTTGGTCGAAACCTATAACTCACGTCGGCACTTTAACCACGAGTTCTTGAAAGGTTCGGAAAGGAAAGATTTTGAAAAACTGAAACTCAACCTCGATACTTTTGAATCTTTACTGAGGGGGTGGCGAAAGGCGTTGCCAAACAATGTGCAAGAGGAATTGCAGCGGTTGAATTCAAAAACAGCACAGTATTTTGACAAATCACTTGCTGCAGAAATTTTACAACTTGAAACCGATCTCGATAACCTTTTGACTGAAATCAATGAGACCGATATTTATACCGAATCGCTCGGGCATAAAATGCTGACGCTGCCAAAACGAATGCTTTTTGTAGAAGAAACAATTGAAAAATTGGAGGAAACGCAGCTCAATATGCGTGACTTCGATACTTTTTATGCGTGGCAACGGTTTTGGATTTCATTGCCCGACAATGGGCATCGGCTCATTGCTGCCTTGACTAAAGTGAAGCCTGAGGATTGGACGGCTGCTTTCGATAGTTGGTATTTTCACAATACGCTACTTGTTCATTACCAATCTGATACGGCTGGAAATGATGCTTTGATGGGTGATATGAATGAGGTAGAAGACCGCTTACGCATCTTAATGCCTGCTCAAATTGCCTCAATGTGGAACGACCGAAGAAAGGTGGCTATCAAAGAAATGAAGCAGAAAAATCCAGAAGATGGACAATTGTTTTTTAGTTCTAAAAATCTGAAATTAGCTAAAACGAAATATTTAAAAGATATACTGAGGGGTTCGATAAATACGCTTACAGAGGTTTATCCAGCCCTTTTAGTGACACCACAAGTGGCTACGCAAATCATTGAAGGAGATGGTAAAGAGTTTGATTTAGTTATTTTTGATAACGCACAAAATATTGATACCGAACAAGTTGTGCCAATCCTTAGAAATACTGAGGGGGTCGTTGTGTTGACAGAAGACGCTTCTGTTTCCAACTCAATTGCGGCAAAATTGAAAGAAAAAGATGCCGCCGTTGTTCGCCTTAATTATTTACATCGCTCGTTGAGTGACACAACACGACGCATCAATCAGTCTGTTTTTTATCCAAATTTGGACATTCCTTTCCGTCAAGCGGCAGCAGAACAAAGTGTGGATGTTCGTTATGTAAAAAGCAGTTTTTCTGAAAAAAAAAGGGTAAATGAAGCAGAAATAACGGAAATCGTTGAATTATTGAAAGAAATTTCAGCAACGCCTTTCAACACTTATCCACGTATTGCTATCGTAACCATGACAAAACAACAGCGCAATACTTTGAATATGACCTTGCTCAATATCGTACAAAAAACACTCTGGGGTTGGGAAAAAATTGAACGTTTGCAAAGTAATGGCTTAACGATTTTGAATATTGATGAGTTAGCAGGTATGCAATTCGACATTTTGGTAGTGAGTGGCACGTTCCCAGATTTTGATAAAATGGGTTTCCCGAAACGAGAATTTAGGCAATTATTGAATTGTTTTACTCAAAAACTCTATTGGGTCAACTCGATTCCACGCGAAGTATTGGTCAATTCAGCAGCAAGTAGAGATTTTGAAATGCCATTTTTAATGTCGAATTTGATACTACTTGCTGAAAATTTGGCGCAAGGCAAGACCCCTCAGTATGAAGCGATTTTTAGTCAATTACGGTCATTATACAGCAAGCCAAAACCTGAAAAATCGTCGTTTTTTGTCAATGAAGTCATTGCTGCATTATCCAATTCTATTGAATCGAAGCGTCTGAAAACGAACTTTATGATTGAAAATCAAACGTTTCCGTTCGTTATTTTGCCT
>JAYTMI010000118.1:0-4650 GCA_043728625.1 Saprospiraceae bacterium
TTTTAATTGGGCTTTACAATAACTTGTTTTTAAACTATTTGTAGCTATAACAAAAAGCATACTTTTAAACAAGTTATTTTGTAGGGTTTTAAATAAAAATCATCTAAGCAAATCCAAAAATTCCTGCTCTGAAAGAATCTGAACCGTTTTCAAATCTTGTGCTTTTTTCAGTTTCGATCCTGCTTTTTCGCCCACAACAAGGATATTCAGATTTTTTGAAACGCTTGAAGAGATGGTTGCACCCGCTTCTGCTGCCGCTTTTTCCGCTTGTTCACGTGGAAATTGCATCAAAGTGCCTGTAAACAATATCGTTTTGCCGAAAAGCACCCCCTCAGTATTTTGAGCCAATTTGCGGTCTTCGTCGGTTGCGGTGAGGTTGACCCCGAGGCTTTCCATCTCTTTTAAGACAGCAATATTCTTTTCATTTTTAAAATATTCAATCACATTTTCTGCCAAAACAGGTCCGATTTCCTTTACAGAAGTCAATCGTTCAACATCAAAAGTGGCTAAATCCAAGACGTGTTCGACTTCTGCTGCCAGCAATTTAGCCGCTTTTTTGCCCAAATGATGAACGCTTAGACTGTGCAAAAGACGTTGAATGGGGTTCTTTTTCGCTTTTTCAATCGCCTTTTCAAGGTTATCGGCTGATTTCTTACCAAAACCTTCTAATTTTGAAATGACATCATAATCCAACCGATAAAAATCAGCCAACGTTTTCAACCAACCCAAGTCTTGAAATTGTTTAATTGTCGCTTTCGACATACCTTCAATATCCATCGCATCTTTTGAGGCATGAAAAACGAAACGCTGATAGTCCTGCGCCCCGCACGTACAGGCAGGGCACCGCCAAGCGGACTCGCCTTCCTCGCGTATCAGTGCGACTTTTTCGACCTTATTGATAGGACAAAATTGTGGATATTCAATCACTTGCTCCGAGCCATCGCGCAAATCTGCCATCGGTTTGACGATGTACGGAATGACATCCCCAGCTCTTTCGACCAAAACAGTGTCACCGATGCGAATATCTTTCGAAGAAATAAAATCCTCGTTGTGCAACGAAACGGATGAAACCATCACGCCTGCCAACTGAACAGGCTGCAATTTCGCCACAGGCGTTATCGAACCGACTTTACCGACTTGGTATTCGACATTGAGCAATTTTGTCGTCGCTTGCTTTGCCTTAAATTTAAAAGCAATCGCCCAACGTGGATGATGCGACGTGTAACCACAACGTGACTGCAACTCCAAATCATTGACTTTGACAACCATACCATCAATTTCGTAGTCGTAACTGTCGCGTTTCTCTTGCCATTCGTTGCAAAAAGCGATGACTTCTGCTATGTTTTTACAGACTTTAGTCGCCGCATGAGGCACTTTGAAGCCCAAACTGCCTAAAAATTCAATAGAATCGTGGTGCGTTTTGAATTGATTTGACACAAGTCCCCCATCCCTATTTTCAGCATATCCGAGCTGATAAACGAAGGCTTCAAGACCACGCGCCTTGGTTTCTTTAGGGTCTTTTGTCCGCAGACCACCTGTGGCTGCATTGCGTGGATTGGCAAAAAGCGGCTGTCCATCGGCTTCACGTTGTTTATTGGCTTTGTCAAAAATATCTTTCCGAATCAAGGCTTCGCCGCGCAATTCGACTTTCTGGATACCCGATTTTGAAAACGCTGCACGCAATGGAATCGAGCGCATAACTTTAGCATTTGCAGTCATTTCCTCGCCCATTGTGCCATTGCCACGAGTTGCTGCACGAATTAACACATCATTTTCATAAACCAAAGCAATTGTTCCGCCATCAAATTTGGGTTCAACAACATACTCTATCTCCACCTCAGCTTCCAAATCTGCCAATTTTTTCACCTGCTCGTCGAAGTCGTTGAGGTCTTCGGCGTTGTACGAATTTTCAAGCGACAGCATTTTTGTTAGATGCGGAACGGTCTTAAAGTCTGTTGTTATATCATTTCCAACCCGCATCGTCGGCGAGTCGGGCGTTTGCAATTCAGGATATTGGTCTTCGAGTGATTCTAGTTTTTTATACAGCATATCATACTCATAATCACTTATTTGTGGGTCATCTAAGACGTAATACCGCCATTCGTGGTAGCGCAAGAGTTGTTGCAAATCGGCAACGATTGTTGTCGAAGTACGGGCTTCACCCCCCTCAGTATTTTCTTTCAAAAAACTTTTAGAGAGGTCGTAAAGGTGACGTTGTTGTTCTTTTGAATACATGGATTGAACAATTTGTTTAAACAAAAAACAATTATTTTTATTTTGCAAAAATAATGTACTTTTTGTTTATTATTGCCTTTATCTTACAAAATTTTACACCTCACACTATTTTAATTTTATCTTTGCCTACATAAAATTCATAAAAAATGAAAATACGGAAGTTACATATCAAAAACTACAAAGTCTTCAATGACCTTGAATTAGATTTTACGGATGCCGATGGACAGACGTTGGACAAAATTGTTTTGGCGGGAGTGAATGGTTGTGGGAAGACGACTATTTTGGAGATTATTATGAAAATGTATGATGGTACTATCTTCGATTATTCAAGGGAGTTTGAGAAAACTTCACTTGAAGTAGAGTTAGAAGTAACAGATAGCGAAAAAAAAATCATTAACAGTTTGAATAATGGTCAAGAAGTTGTTTTTTATTTGAAATCGACATTAAGTGATACGAATAATTTGCAATTGATATATCATGGAAATAAATCTTTGAACAATAATCTCGACTTATTTTTTACCATAAATAATAATATTTCGTCAAAATTTTTAAACCAATTATTGTACCTTCCCATTAATTTAAATTCAAAAAAGAAACTTATAAAAGGGAGCCCATTACAGTTAATTCATTTGGAAACATCAAAAAAACAAATGAAATATTTAGCAATCAAAGAAGTAAGAGATGAAATCTTTAAATATCAAGATACGCCTCCCCGACAAACCATAGAACATACAATCAAAGAAATTACAAAAGCTCTAATTGATATGAATCTAACAACTAAATTAGTTGACTTAGAATCAGAAGAACTCATTTTTGAAAGTGCCAATGGTCAAAAAATCAAATTTGAAGAATTATCAAGTGGTGAACAAAATTTGTATTTCAGAGCTATTTATTTGAGTAAACTTAATCCTAAAGATTCAATTATCATGATTGATGAACCAGAAGATTCTTTGCACCCAACTTGGCAACAAAAAGTAATTAATTTATATCAAAACATAGGCGAAAATAACCAAGTTATAGTTGCTACTCATTCGCCACATATTATTGGTTCATCTAATGCTGATGAAGTTTTTTTATTAGAAATTGACGAAAATGCCATAGAAGCAGTGCATCCTAAATACACAAAAGGTCACTCAATTGACTATATTTTAGAAGTAATGGGTGCAAATCCAAGGAATACGACCGTCATTAGTGCCATAGATGACTATTTGGCACTTGTTCGTAAAGGATTGCATGAAACGGAAATGGGATTAAAATTGAAAGCTGAAATTGATGCCTTAGACCTTGACCCCAATAGTGCAGAAATGCGCCGTTTAGATTTGAGTTTAAAACGTTTTAAAGCTGTCGGCGTATGAGATATTTTCAAAGACAAGCCCTATTTCCAGCTATACAGGAACAACTTTTGGGAAAAACAACACCTATTTTTTTACTTGCTAAAAGCCAACGCAAGGAAATTGTAAAACAATTAATAGCTTCTCAAAAATCGCTTTGCTGCTATTGTGAATGTCAAATATCCGCAAAAAATTGTCATATTGACCATTTTGAAGAATAACACGATGCGCCTACAAGGATTTTCGACTATACGAATATGCTTTTGTCTTGCGAAAGACCTACAAAGACAATAGACAAATCGGCAGAAACAGATGAAGACAAAAAGACTTATAAAGACAGTATTTCATGTGGGCATCGTAAAACAAAAGTCGAACATGGTCATATCGAGGTGGATTATACGCTCTTGCTGAATCCAACTGATAATGTGTCTGCACTACTTTCTTATTACGACGGCGTTATTGAAGCCAGTAAATTATGCCGCACCGAACAGGTTCAACAAGTAAATTATACCATAAAACGCCTAAGTCTTGACACATATAGATTAGAAAATGCACGTATTAATGAAATAGAAGCTATTCAAAATCTATTAAACGGGCTAAACATAAATGAGCAAAAAACTTATATCCGAAGCTTGTTAGATGAAACACAAACCATTCTGAATCCATACTTTTCTACGATAAAAGACAATTTTGGCTTTCTCCTTTTGGCTTAATACCCCCTCAGTAAAAAGGGACAAAGGACAAAAGGACAAAGGGACAAAATATAAATACCCAAACAATCTATCCATGTTTTGATACCAAATTTATACAAAACTGTGACGACATTCCTTCATAACAAAATAAAAAACCATAATTCATAACTTTATTTGGGTAAATCTATTTTTTTTTTGAAAAAATTTGTTAACAAAGCAATAATGGCAAGGGATTTATAGTTTTTATCGCATCATTTGAGCAATCGTATTTCATCATCAATTTAAAAAAAAACACAGCGAATGGAGAAAATCTCTACAAAAAACGACCTTGTCCGCCTTATTTACAATGACCTAACGTTGAGAGAAGAAAACACTCTCCGAAATGAGTTGAG
>JAYTMI010000119.1:0-1571 GCA_043728625.1 Saprospiraceae bacterium
GTTTTACAACCTGAACTTGAGCGTTTTTTAATAAATTGTTGTGAAAAATCAAATATTGACTTAACTGATTATGATTTGCCTAAAAACTTAAACGATTTAGTTAATGTTACTAAAAACGCTTCAATTTTAAATAACCACAATTTTAAAAGGCTTTTGAAATCGCTTCAAGATTCAGAAGATTTCAAGGCTTTAAAACAATTTTTTTTAGAATTACAGCACTTTTGATTCTATGATAGACATTGAACCTTTCGACAAATGGCGTGAGCGATTTTATATCTCCGAAGAGGATAATAATTCGCCTTTTTACGGTAAAGTGTACAGTGCATTCTCTACTGAGAATATGGTGTACAATTATTTTATCCATCCGCAATGGGATTTTTTCGGGGCGGATACGCTGTATGCGAAGATTTTATTTGCAGATTATGAAGAAGGCGGGGCTATTATTGAGTTTATTGGCGAATGGAATGATGCTATTGGCAACGATGTGATGCATCTGAAACGCACCGTTATTGAGCCATTAATTGATAAAGGCATCTCAAAATTTGTCATGATTGTTGAAAATGTGTTGAATTTTCATGGGTCGGATGATGAATATTATGCTGAATGGGCAGAGGAAGCGCAGGATAGTTTCAATGGCGGTTGGATTGCTTTTCTCAATACATATGACCATGTGGTGGACGAAATGAAACATACTCACCTCGATCATTATTTGCATTTCGGCACAGCCTATAATGGACTTAATTGGCGACAACACGAACCTAAAAATGTTTTGAAAGCTGTGGAAATGCTTGTGAAAGGTGGGATAAGAAGGTTGAATGAGCTTTAATTTCGTGTATAGGTTTAGTAAACGGAAAATTATTTTTTTTGAAAAAAATAATTTTCCGTTTACTAAACCTATACACGAAATTACTACACCCCCTCAGTATTTTCATAAAAAAAGCCCGATTTCGTTGTGAAATCAGGCTTTTTTTATGAAAAATCAAGGCATTTTATTTAAAAAATATCAACACCTGCAAAATGGAATGCACCTTCGATAGCCGCATTTTCATCGCTATCCGAACCATGAACAGCATTTTCGCCGATGCTTTTCGCATATTTTGCGCGAATAGTACCAGGCGCAGCATTAGCTGGATTGGTGGCTCCGATAAGCGTACGGAATTCCTCTACAGCATTTTCTTTTTCAAGGATAGCTGCTACAATTGGACCCCGAGACATGAACTCGACCAACTCACCATAAAAAGGACGTGCATTGTGAACAGCATAAAACTCACCTGCTTTTTCAGTAGAAAGTTTGGTGTATTTCAAGGCGACGATTTTGAAACCTGCCGCGCAAATATCATTCAAAATAGCACCGATATTGCCTGCTTCTACCCCATCAGGCTTAATCATTGTGAACGTTCTGTTAGTTGCCATAATTTTTTATTTTATTGATAATGAATATTTTATAAATTTAAAAAAGTTTTAATTTTAATAAATAACTTAAAAGAGGCGCAAAAGTAAGATTTTTTATTAAAATTATAGTTTTGTAAATAAGGAATTTTTAACGACCTTTGCACCGCTTTTTAAAAAAC
>JAYTMI010000120.1:0-2953 GCA_043728625.1 Saprospiraceae bacterium
CACCTGACCGTATTGCCAATAAGGATACTATTATATTTTTAGGTAGTTCGATTAAAACAAAGATTACTCGAACTTGTGCTACAGAATTTACGTGGTCTCCACGTGACGATATATCTAATTTCAAGGTTGATACGACGATCATTACGCCCAAAAAAGGCGGCATTTTCAAGTATGTTTTAACGATGAAAGAGTCGCAATGTACAGCTCTCGATACCTTAGAAGTGAAAGTGGTTGACCCTGCGACTTTGGATTGTGGTAAAGTGTTCTTTCCAAATGCTTTTACGCCCAATGGCGATGGCTTGAATAATGAGTTTTTTATCTCTAACCCCTATGCCATTGAGCAATTAGAAATTTTTGAAATTTTTGATAGTTGGGGTTCAAAAATGTTTTCAACGACGGATAAATTTCAAAAATGGGATGGCATATTTAACGGAAAGGCTTTAAATTCAGGTGTTTATGTATGGAAAGTTCGTTACAGGTGTAAAAATCAATTGTTATCCGATTTTGGCAGCGTAACGCTTTTGAAATGATTTTTTTGACCACTGATTGAACGGATTCGACTGATTTACACTGATTTTTTCTTAAAGAGGTCAAAAAAATCACTGCAAATCAGTCGAATCCGTTCAATCAGTGGTCAAAAAAATCATTTTTCATCATACACATCAATAGAAGTCGAGCGTTGTGCGTAAAGGCGACCTTTTTGAATTTGGAGATACCTGTTACCACTGACATCTTCGGGAAGGTTGATTGCCGTTTTAGCGAGCGTTTGCAAGTTGAATCTGAAAAATTGATTATTTTGCTTATAAAACAATTGATTCTCAATGACTTGTAAGCCTGATGCGTTCAAAATATCAAATGTTTTGATGTACTTCCCAAATTGGTCGAAAACCAAAATACCCTTATCGGGAACATTCATATAGATATTGTTTTCTCTAACGAGCATCTGATTGGGCTGTAAGCCCGATATACTGAGGGGGGGCGTTGCGTGTGCTAAATTGAAACCAGAAGCATCCACAGAAAAGCGCAAAATCTTATTCACGCCACTGTCATAAATCCAAATATGTCCTGAATCACCCATTGCGATTGCTCCTGCATTGGCAACACCCATATCATTCAAAAACAACGTTTTAATAGGGTTTAGCGCAGCGTCAATGATGACAAGACATTGATAGTCAGTGTAATAAAGAATTATTTTAAAAGGATTGGTGACATCAACTGACCAAATTTTGCCAAATTTTTTATACGAAAAACGGCTATCGAAATAACCCTCGCTGTCGTATTTTAGGACTTCGCTTTTGTTCGTTATGACGTATATGTTTTTCAAATGGTCGGTTAAGAAAAAACGACAATCAAGGCTGTCATTTTTCTTAAACAGCTTCCATTGTTGGGCTGATAGGGAGGGGAGTGTTATGATTAAAAAAGCAAACGCTAAAAAATTAAGTCTGAAGTTCATGATGATTTGTATAGATTTTAATATTTTCATTTTCGTATGTTTTTAATGTAATATTTTGTGATTCTAAGACGGCAAAAGTAGGGGAATGTAACCATTCTCCGAGATTAATATAACGTGATTTGCCGTTTTCAAGTGTCCAATCAATCGGCAAATGACGATGCCCGAATATAAAATAGTCAATTTGAGAGAACTCTGCCTTGATTTTTTCATTGGCAAAATGAATCAACCACTCCTTTTCAGCCCCTAGAAACGTATTTTCTACTGAGGGGTCTTGTCCATCACGACTTTTTGATGAAAAAAACTGCATCAATCCAATGCCAAAGTTTGGATGCACGCGTGCAAAAAGCCATTGAGACAGAGGACTGGCAAAGACCTTTTTAATGAATTTATACCCATAGTCGCCTGGACCTAAACCATCGCCATGACCGATGAAAAATTGCTTGCCATTGATTTCTCTGATAATTGGTTCACGATATATAGGTATGCCCATTTCATCAGAAAAATAACGAAACATCCACATATCATGGTTACCCGTAAAAAAATAAATGGGTATATCACTATCCCGTAATTCTGACAGTTTGCCGAGAAGACGACTATAACCTTTTGGAATGACTTTGTTGTATTCAAACCAATAATCAAAAATGTCTCCAACAAGGTAAATCGCTTCTGCATCTACAGAAATATCATCAAGCCACCGAACAACTTGCTGTTCGCGTTCACGGGAGGTCAGACGAGCATCCATGCCCAAATGAAAGTCAGATGCGAAATACGTTTTTTTCATAGACTGAAAATATGTTCCAATATTTTGGACAAAAATACAAATCCTTTGCAAATGATATTTAAAAACAACGCCTGCTTGAGTTTTCATTCTCAAACAGGCGTTTTGCGTTTTATACTGAGGGGTCTTTACAGAGCCGCCAATTTTTGTTTTACTTCGATAATTTCGTAAGATTCGATGAAGTCACCGACTTCAAGGTCGTTGAAATTGTCAATTGTCAAGCCGCACTCGAAACCTGAACGGACTTCTTTAACGTCATCTTTGATACGTTTAAGAGAACCCAATGAGGCTGTTGCACCTTCTTTGACAGGGAAAATAACGATGCCATCGCGGATAACGCGAATGAATTGTTTACGCTCGATTTTGCCTTCTTGAACATAACAGCCTGCAATCGTACCGACTTTTGAGTTCTTGAAGATGGCGCGGACTTCGACGGTTGAAGTGATTTTCTCTTCCTTTGTCGGTTCCAACATACCCTCGATAGCGGAACGAATTTCAGCAATGGCTTCGTAGATAATCGAGTATAATTTGATTTCAACGCCTTCGCGTTCTGCCATTTTCTTAGCATTGAGTGATGGACGGACTTGGAAACCAATAATAATCGCATCTGAAGCTGATGCCAACATAATATCTGCTTCGGTAATCGCACCAACGGCTTTGTGCAAGACATTGACTTGAACCGTTTCGTGAGACTGCTTGAGCAATGAATCAGACAAGGCTTC
>JAYTMI010000121.1:0-3113 GCA_043728625.1 Saprospiraceae bacterium
ATGCCAAAAAATGCGCCTGAATTGACACCCATATAAAAAATCGTATAAGCACCATCTTTCTTTTCAATGTGATTTTTATACATTTCTGATATAATAGAGGTCATGTTAGGTTTGAAAAAGCCATTGCCAAAGACCATTAAAGTCAGACCTAAGTAGATCGAGAAAGTGCTTTCAAAAGCCATTGAAAAATGCCCCAATGTCATTAATGTTGCGCCGACAACGACTGCCCAACGGAATCCAATAATTTTGTCTGCAAAATAGCCACCTAACATGGTGGACAGATAAACCAAGCCGACGTAAGTGCCAAAGAGTGAGGAGGCTGTTCCTTGTTCCCAACCCCAGCCACCTTTTGCTAAGGGTGCCATGAAGAAGAGAACCAATAAAGACCTCATACCGTAAAAGGAAAACCTTTCCCACATTTCAGTGAAAAATAGAACAAAAAGACCTGCGGGATGCCCTATGACTTTGTCTTTGAAAAAATCGTTTGTATCGTTGTTTGACATGTTTATACTGTTTTTAAGAACTTATTTAGTTTTATTTCACTTCCATCATCAATTTGCGTATAAATGGTGATATGACAATCAAAACAATACCTGCAACAAGGGCATAGATGGACAACTGGAGGTAGCCATCTGTATAAGCAATCAGCTTTTCGGGAAGACCTGCGTTTTTATCAGGCGTGGACATATTGGCACCCAATAAACCTGCGACATATTGACCATAAGCCGTTGCCAAAAACCAAATGCCCATCATCATACCACCCATGTGTTTAGGCGATAGTTTTGTGATAATAGACAATCCTATTGGAGAGAGGCATAGTTCGCCAAGCGTGATGACCAAATAAGCACCCGTAAAAACATTTAAAGACGTGATACCTTCTTCATTGGCAAAAAACTTCGTTGCATAAAACACATAAAATGCACCCGCAAGGAATAAAAAAGCGATACCAAATTTTATGACTGTGTTGGGTTCTATCTTTTTTCCTGCCATCCACAACCACAACAAACCGACCAAAGGACTGAACAACACAACAAAAAATGTGTTGGCTGTATTATTGACCACATTGGGGTCTATGTTCATGCCTAATAAGTCAAAAGAAAGGTTTTTTTCAGCAAAAAGCGATAAAGAACCGCCACTTTGTTCAAAAAATGCCCAAAATATGATTGAAAACATAATAAACGTAAAGGCTGCAAAGAGTTTTTTTCTTGCGGCAGGGTCTGATATTTTAAACGTTTCGTACAGGAAATAGACGATAGCCAAAGGTCCAATTATGTACATAAACATATCGGTATAGTCCGTGTTTTTAATCATCAAAAATATCAAAGGAATGCTCAACAGTGACCCGCCATAGACCATGAGTTCCCGCTTTTTCTTTGTGCCTTCATCCATGTTCAAAAGTGGGGAATCGCCAATAGGACCTAAATGTTTTCTTGTGAAAATAAAAGTTATCAGACCTAATATCATCACAATGGCTGCGGCTAAGAAGGCATAACTCCATGAATAATATTTGCCCAACCACACGCATAAAAAACCACCGAGAAAACCGCCAATATTGATACCCGCATAAAAAAGACCGAAACCCGCGTCTCTGCGGCTGTCACCTTCTTTATACAAATCGCCGACCATTGAAGAAACATTGGGTTTGAAAAAACCAGTACCTATAATTGATAAAGTAATACCCACATAAAAAAATTCTTGTGGCGAAGCGGCAATAATCAAGTTGCCTAATGTCATGATGGTGCCGCCAAAGAATAATGACTTTCTGAATCCCAAAATTTTATCCGCAAAAATGCCCCCGATGAACGTGAAAGCATACACAAATGCTTGAATAGCACCATATTTCAGGTTGGATTCTTTGTCCGAAAGCCCTAATTGACTGACCATAAATATGGCGAGAACGCCTCTCATGCCATAAAAACAAAAACGTTCCCACATTTCAGTGAAAAACAAGTACCAAAGCTGTTTGGGATATTTACCTTCAAAGTTCTGAATGTCCGTTAAGGTAGGTTTGACGAATTCTGCCATAATTTGGATTTGGTAAGATGAAAAAATTTAATTTTTAAATTGACGGCTAAAAATAGATTTTTTTTTCTCAAATTTAATGAGGAGACAAATTTTATTAGCTCAAAGAAGAGATTTAGGCAGAATACTGAGGGGGTGAATACAGAACAAGCCAAATAAAAAGCATTGCGCTATTTATAGTATTCATATAAATAAAGACAATCCGATAAATTTGCTCAAAATCATAATATCACGTATGAGCAGAACGATTTTAGAAATATTTGGAGAGAATGTTCGCAAGAAACGGTTGTCTCTAAAAATGTCGCAACAAGAATTGGGCAACGTTGCTGATTTGCACCGTACTTATATTGGTATGATTGAACGGGCAGAAAAAAATATCACGATGCTCAATGCTCAAAAAATTGCAGACGCTCTAAACATTAATTTAACGGAACTTCTTGAATAAAAATGAACGACAGAAACTGGATTGAAAAAGTCGAAGCCTATTGTATCAAATACAATATTCCCCTCAATTATTTAGCTGAAATAATGAAAGAACCAAAGGTGATACCTATGATTCGAGGGAAAGCGTTTGAATTTTCAGCAATGCTCAAACTACAAGAAGTTTTACCAGAAACAGATTGGTTGGTTGATAAACCTGTTATGAATGCTCAATTTGGCTTTCACGATATGGATGTTCGTATTAAACACATTCAAACAGGCAAAACGATTGGTGTTGAATGTAAATTGGCGGGTAAGGATAATTTCAAAAAGTTGAAAGATGGCACGTATCAAATTCGTGTAAAATGTATGCGGTCAAGAACACTTGGTGACAATAAAGTAAGAGAATTAGCACCTAAAATAGGTGTTGATTTTGAATTACTGAAAATCCACAATGACCAATATGTTCCAAAAGATTTTGATGTTATTATCACAACTATCGGTAACGCTTTTTATGATACAAACCAAGAAACAGATGCTTTTGATTGGCATCCCAATGCTAATGCCGTAGAATTTTTAGAAAAATTGTTTAAAACAAGCAATTTGGAAGAATTGTAAAGTCTTACATTTAACCAAATGTATTTAGCATTTTCAAAAGATTTAGCGATTTC
>JAYTMI010000122.1:0-1838 GCA_043728625.1 Saprospiraceae bacterium
AGTTTTAGCTGTCATTCCGACGCTGTTTGGAGAGATTTACTTCAATCAAAAAGTCTATTCTTTGACCCTTAGTTGGACACCTGAACGCCGTGAATTGGACTACCTCCGCTATATCGGTGCGTCGGACGAAACGGCTAAGGAAATAAAGATGTTCGGCTTGGCAGAGTTCCTCGCTACGCGTTTCAAAACCATTTCTGACCGTTATTTTGAAGCGAATAAAATAATAGCTATTCGTCGGGCAATGACAGGCACAGCTTTATCACTCGTCGGAACTTTGAGTTATTATGGGGCTTATATTTTTATTATTTTGCAAACGGTGGGCGGCATTATCTCTTTAGGAACGATGACGTTTCTCGCAGGGTCATTTGAACGTATGCGTAGTATGTTGCAAAGCATTATGTTGCGCTTCAGCCGCATCGCTGAATCGGCTTTGTATTTGCAAGACTATTTTGATTTTTTGAATATCACACCTTTGATGAAAACAGGCGGCGGCTTGCCTGTGCCAAACCCGATTCGTGAAGGTTTTGTCTTCGACAACGTCAGTTTCAAGTATCTAAATTCTGATAAATATGCTGTCAAAAACCTTAGTTTTGAACTAAAAGCGGGTGAAAAACTGGCTTTGGTAGGCGAAAATGGGGCAGGAAAGACCACCATTGTCAAATTATTGGCTCGTTTATATGAACCTACTGAGGGGGTCATTCGACTTGACGGACGCGACCTCAAAGAGTACGACCCGCAACAATTGCGTGAAGCGGTAGGGGTCATTTTTCAAGACTATATCCGCTTTGCTATGACCGCTTCTGAAAATATTGCCATTGGTAAAATTGAAGACATTGGTAAACAAAAACAAATTGTGGACTCTGCAAACAAAAGTTTAGCGGACACCGTTATTGACCCTTTACCTCAAAAATATCAACAAATGCTCGGCAAACGCTTTGCGGGTGGCGTTGATTTGTCGGGTGGACAATGGCAGAAAATCGCCCTCGCACGTGCCTATATGCGTGATGCACAACTCTTAATTCTCGATGAACCGACTGCCGCCCTTGATGCCCGTGCCGAACATGAAGTGTTTATCCGCTTTGCTGAATTGACGAAGGGCAAATCAGCCGTTTTGATTTCACATCGTTTTTCAACAGTGCGGATGGCTGACCGTATTTTGTTTTTGGAGAATGGACAACGGCTTGAAATGGGTACGCATGACGAATTGATGGCGAAAGGTGGGAAATATGCGGAGTTATTTAATTTGCAAGCGAAGGGGTATGTGTGAACAACTATCCAAAAACCTACACCGTTTTAAAACATTTTATTACTTTTGTTCCATGACTCAAAGAGACGATTCAATAAGAACCATTAAAAAATGGTTAAGTTTTCTTTGCTCCGAAGTGGAGTTAAGCAATTCTTTAAATTTGCAAGACATTAACGTCATTGCTGAAAATTTCTATCGTGATTTTTTAAATCTTCTTTATGGCTATAACTTGAAAAATGCTAATTATGAAAAACAAAATGTCGCTTCAATAGACTTAGTTGATGATGAAAAACGTTTTGTAATTCAAGTTACATCGGATAATTCTTCAAAAAAAGTGCACGATACTATTAGCGGATTTAATGAAGGTTCACTTTATGAAAGTTATGATCGTTTAATAATGCTTATTATAACAACAAAACAAGATTTTCCCAAAGCTAAGTTCAAGAAAGTTGGTGATTCTCTTTTTAGTAAAGCGAATGACATTATGGACGTTACGACTATAATGAAAGATATTGCTGATTTAGAATCGAAAGAGTTACAATTGATAGAAGAATTTATTGTAAAGGAAGTTGCTTTAAAAGCACCGTTTCAT
>JAYTMI010000123.1:0-7500 GCA_043728625.1 Saprospiraceae bacterium
CCATTGGCTTGTTCTGTATTCACGAAATGGCGATTCCCCATTGTATGGTCATTGCTCATTTCTCTAACTTATGCAGGTTATACTGAGGGGTCATCAAAGCATACTGAAAATATGACTTATCTAATTGTTGAATATTCAATAGTTTATGCTTTTTTTGTGTTTGAATGGTTTCAGAAAAGAACAAACAATGTGTAAAATAGACTTATAGCCTTATTTTTTTTCAGAATTATATTTACTTTTAAGACTGAAAACATAAAATATATTTCCTTATTAAATGATAAACAGTTTACGATGAAAAAAATATTTTTACCTCTTTCATTTTTGGGCGCAATACTTATTGGTTGCGACGACAATACAGCAGGAAAGCAGGTGCAAGCGAATACTTCAACGCCTCAACCTGCCATTGATACGCTCTGCTTTGAGTTTAAACTCATGAAAGACATCACTTCTTGTCAACTCATTATCGAGGATGATAAAGTTCGAGGATATTTCGATTGGAGTCCTTTTGAGAAAGATGGCGCACATGGCATCCTTCAAAACGGCATCAAAAAAGGAGATATCATCACTGCTGACTGGCAAATCATGATCGAAGGAAATATCCAAACAGAAGAAGTGATGTTTAAATTAGACGGTTTTAAGCTTAGTAAATTGGAAGGAGAATTGGTTGAAAAAGATGATAAGCTCGTCTTGAAATCGCCACAAACTGCTACGGCGAGCGATGTTTTAGTAAAGGTTGATTGCACTCAAATCGCCACAGGTCTTGAAAATGCTAAATTAGCTGTCGAAGCAATGTTGACCATCAAAAAATAAAATGTTAGAAACTTTGTGTTAGATAAATGAGGCTGTCTCAAAAGGTTCGCACAAATTTTTTTAGCCAAATTATATTTTATCGGAAGGCATTTATGTTCGGGGAACTTTTGAAGTTCCCCGAACATGATGTCCTAACCAATAGAATATTTTGAATTAAAAATCCTGTTTTACCTTTTGAGACAGCCTCTTTTTCTTTATAAAATCAAAAAACACCGTTATTTAACCCGCAATTGCTGCCCGGGTTTAATAAGATTATCTGCCAAACCATTCAATTGTTTCAATGCATCAACCGTTATACCATATTTCCGAGAGATCGCCCACAAAGTTTCTTTTACTTCTACAGTGTGATATTGCGCACCCGCAGGAGTTGATGATGGTGTCGTGGACGGATATGATGGTGTCGTGGACGGATATGACGGTGTCGTGGACGGATATGACGGTGTCGTGGACGGATATGATGGTGTCGTGGACGGATATGACGGTGTCGTGGACGGATATGATGGTGTCGTTGATGGATACGATGGTGTCGTTGATGGATACGACGGTGTCGTTGACGGATACGATGGTGTCGTTGACGGATACGTCGGTGTCGTTGGCGGGTAATATGTTGGATTGTTGTTAGGTGAAGGTTGACCATTAGGTGTAATCTCAAACCCTACTCCTGAAGTACCAGGTATTGTCGTCGTGTTTGGTGGCAATGTAACAACATTCGGATTTTTCATAATCGAAGTATCCATTTTGCAACGCCGCCATTCGCCAAAGGTATCGCGCAAAGCGGGTTTATCAGCCCCTTCAAACCAGCCCCTACGCAACAAGACTATCTGACCTACAGCAGGTTGTTCACCTTGTCGCATGTCATTTTTCGAATACAATTTGGACAGTTTAACGCCAAATTTTTGTGAGATGTCATACATTGTTTCGCAATCTCTGACCCTGTAAGTTTTTTCTGCACCTCGCCAATAATTGCGTTTTTTCTGCAAATAAATGACTGCACCTTCTGCTAAAGGCGTACGTGGGTCAGGCAATTCCTCATTATATGATTGAATATTTGCAATACTCACGCCATATTTACCCGCTAATTCATAAGGTGTCATTTGACCAAAAGCACGAGCATATTTGACGTTGTTGCGCTCCCCCTCAGTATCTGCTAACGGATAAGTGGTCTGCTCAGGCTTCGCATTTTCCCAACCTGGCAGCCAAGAAGTATTCGGATTAGTATTTGTCGTCGGTTGACTGGTATTTCCAGAGGGGAAACCACTAACGGGAAAATCGTCATTCGGACGTGTTGAACCATTACCACTATTATTGATATTTGTCGCAACATCTTTCAACGATAAATTATCATATTGTGCAAGTTGATAATCCTGTATGAAACGAATGAGTTTATCCGAATAATCCTGTGCCGTAGCATAACCTGCGCGCTGCAATCCTTGCGCCCAGCCGACATAATCATTTCTTTGCAATTGGAACAAAGCGCCATAACGATTGACTTTTGCAGGGTCGCGCAAGAATTCAGAATGAGCAATGAAAGACTCATCGGCGTTTTTATAAACCCGAAAACATGATTTTATCAACTGCCCTGTTAAAGGGTCAATGTCGTCGTCTTCCTTATAGAAACGTTCACCTTGCCAAGTTGAATGACATTTGATGCCAAAATGGTTATTGTAATTTGAAGAAAGCGTACTCCGTCCTGCATCAGACTCAAGCAAGCCTTGAGCCAATTTAATGCTCGCAGGAACACCTGTTCGCTCCATTTCGCTGATAGCGATACGTTTAAAACGTTCGATGTAGCCAATTCGAGCTTCTTGGGTTGATATCGGTGATGTACCTGCCTTGTTGTAAGAAGTGGGCACTTTGCCCTGTGCTGTTTTTGATTGACTGCTACCACGATTGAATATGCCACAAGATGACATCGTTAATAAAGTGACCGCAGATAGCGTAAATACCCAATTTATAGCGGGTGATTTGAATAATCGTCTTTGTTTCATAGTGATTTATACAATAATATTAGGTAAGGAAAAATATTTATAGATATGTAGTGAAAAAGCTGTTTTTCAAACGAATTTACATTAGTTTTTATTTTTATTGCTAAAAATAAAAGCGAACTTACATTGTTTGAAGTTCAAAGTTAAAGTTTTTATATGAAATAATTATCGAAAAAAAGTTTTTTCAACTTTAACAGTTTCAAAAATCTTAATTAAAATTTCCCTTATCGAGTATCCCCATATAGGGTTTAAATGCAATAAAAACAACACAAGCGTTAAAAACAAAATATTTACAACAAAATTGATTGTCGTTTCTTATTTTTGTGCCTGAATTATTTTTAAAAATTGTAATAAAACTGCACAATGATAGGCGACACCATTTATACTACAAGGACAAAGACAGTAACATTGCTCTTTTGCATAATGCTCATGTTAAAAACAGGCGTAATCGAAGCGCAAATCAATGCTTTTGTCGGTTATACCTATTCCCATAATAGTGATGGCAAAGTTTTGAACAATATTATTGACCGTTATAATGCCCGTAACCCCACGCTACTACAACCCATGTCAAATCTAAAGTTTTTGCATGGTGTTGATCTCGGCATTCGCTATCGTATTCCTTCTGTTAGCTTTGAATTTAGTTGGATTAACAAGTTCAATCAGATAAATGATCGGGTGAAAGCAAGCGATAACACGGAATATAAAAATAACATTTACTACAAAAGTCAATCATTCTGCCTTGGCACGGAGTTTTATTATAACTGGATTGGCATTGGTGCTTCCATTGATTGGAATCATTTGATAATAAAAAAAGAAAAGTCTTCGGATCGGGTTAAAGAGGAATGGATATCGCAGAGTGGGCTATCTAACCATATTTTCTTGAATTTTGAATTCAATATGAACGATGCGATGGCGATGAGTATTCGTCCTTATGTCCAATTACCCTTATATAAAAACGATTTTTATGAAGTAGAAGCCAAATTGAACCCAGATATCGCAAACACCTTCGACCCAACAGTGTATAAACAAAAAGTGATCAACTGGGGCTTTAAACTACTTTTTGTGAATGGTACAAAGACGCAGTAAGAAAATATATTCTTGTTGACCTTCTAAATTTTATGTACATTTAAGGAGTATTTTAAAAAATATATTTTAGTTAAAAGATAAATAACTATCATGAAATCAATTATTTTTTCAATTTGCTTGATTGCCTTGAGTTTACAGGCTTCTGCACAACAAACCGTTCCAAATACCGCGACGGAGGACACTCAATCTGATTTTACGGTGCCAAAGACCAACACTTGGTTGGATAGATTTGAGAAACGGCAGACTAAAATGATCAAACTTTTGAACCTGACCGTTCAACAAAAACACAGCCTTGATACACTCAACGACCGTTATGTGACTCAAAAAGCCTTACTTCAAGAGGACAAAGCCCTCAATTTGCGGGCTCGTACTGCCCATCTTGAAATCATGCGCCGCGAAAGAGAAACAAAATTTAGAGATTTGCTCACTGATAATCAATTGGAAAAATGGAATGACTTGAGAAAAGGACAAAGGAAAAAGACTTTCCGAAAAAAATAGGTGGTCTATGAGTCATTGCACCATCAATACTGAGGGGGTAAAATTCTAAAATCGTTGAATTTTGGAATACAAAAAAAAAAGGGCTGCTCCACCGCAGCCCCTCATCAAAAAAACAGCATATTTATTAATTCCCAGAACAAATCAATATCTCTTTGTTGGTGATTGGTTATTAGGGATTGGGGATTAGTAACTACCAATAACTAATCACTAATAACCAACCTACATTTTATCAAGCTGATAGAGCCGATAGGTTTCTATAATTTTTATCAAATCATCAGCTAAATGTGCGCTATTTGAAGGATAACCATTGTCTTGTAAACCCTTTGCCCAAGCCTTATAATCCTTATCACCAAATTGTTTCAAATTGGCAAATTTTTCAGAATTTAAAACATTGCTGTGGTCGCGGAAACTTGCCCAGGCACTCTCATAACGGCGCATACAATCGTCACCATATTTGTCACCAGCTCCCACCCAATCAACCGTACAAGGCAAACCAAAATGGTTGTTAGAACGGGTTGAGAAATCACGTTGCCCGGCATAACTATGCCTTAAAGCATTTGCTAAAATAATGCTCGCGGGAATCCCAAATTTCCGACGTTCTGCAACAGCTACTTGAGCAAATCTTTTCAAATAGGCTATCTTCGTTGCTTCTTCAATTGTAGGCATTTCCTCCATTTTTCTTCGAAAAGTGCCCCCAGAACTAAAAATACTGAGGGGTACTTCTTCGGTCGGGTTGTTCGTGGCGATTGTAATTTTGTTGTCCTTAATTTCTTTTTTAGGTTCTTTTGAGCCAATTTTAAAGTTGACGCTTAATTCCTTTTTATATAAAAAAACGAGTATTAACGCCAGTAAACTGAGCTTGAACCAATGCTCACGACAATAAGTCATGAAGCGTTTAAATATGTATGTTATATTATTCATGACGCTCCTTATTATGTTAAAAGTTCAAAAAAAAAGCATCTGCTTGCTCTCTGATGTTGACACAAAGATAAAACAATTTGATTTAAATTGTCAAATATTTTAAAACATTTTTTAAAAATAATTTCACTTTTAAAACAAAAATAAATGAACAAAGTATAAACCACTGTCAATCAAATACTTAAAAATCGGGTTGACTTCCCCCCTCCCGATCA
The DNA here is from genome assembly GCA_043728625.1 of Saprospiraceae bacterium. Classification (GTDB taxonomy): domain Bacteria; phylum Bacteroidota; class Bacteroidia; order Chitinophagales; family Saprospiraceae; genus JAAFJT01. Next base: position 5,513 of record JAYTMI010000123.1, read on the forward strand.
TCTCAGGATGTACCATCAGTATTTTTCTTCTAAAACTTAAAATAATGCAATACCATTACGAAAATTCATACTTCATCATTCATACCTCATCATTCTCAAAGTATTTTCTAATTTTGTAAAAAATTAAATATCAAAGCATAATGAAGAGACTAAACTTCCTCATCACACTGACTTTATTGGGTCACATTTTATGGGCGCAACCTAAAATATTGAATGCGAACATAGAACGTGTCACTGTCTTTTTCACAGGCGCACAAGTGACACGTACCGCAAATACCCCCCTCAGTATTGGCAAAGCAGAATTGGTTTTTAAAGGCTTAACGCCAAACCTCGACACCCGCAGCGTTCAAGTGCGTGGAGAAGGTGATTTCACTGTCCTTTCCGTCACACCACGCACCAATTTTTTAGAATCGGCAACTAAACGAGATACCATTGCAGACCTTCAAGAACAGCTCGATATTTTGCAAGACCGTGTTTCTCTTGAAAACAATAAACTCTCTGTTTTACAACAAGAAGAAACTTTTTTGCAACGCAATCAAGTTCAAATTCTCGGCGTATCAAACTCTACTTTGAAATTGGACGACCTCAAACAAACGGCTGATTACCAAAGAGTTAGATTGTCTGAAATTTTAAATAAAAAATTTGACATCCAAAAAGACTTGTCAAAACTCAAATTGAACATCGGGCGTGTTAATGCACAATTGCAAGAGATGAATGCCCATAAAAACACGATTACAAGCGAAATCGTCGTCGTCGTTGATGCTAAAACAGCGACAAGTGCCACGTTCAATCTCAGTTACGTTGTGCCTTATGCGGGTTGGATACCGACCTACGACCTCCGCGTTAAAGACATTGCGACACCCCTCAGTATGCAAATGAAAGCCAACGTGCAACAAGCAACGGGCGAGGATTGGAAAGACGTGAAACTGACCCTTTCATCTGGAAATCCTATGGAAAGTGGTATAAAACCAGAGTTTGAGCCTTGGAAATTGACGTTTTATCAACCTGTTTCAATACCAAAAAGTTATAATAGTGTGGCTTACCAAGAAGTATCACCTAATTTTAGGCGTAACCCATCCATTACCCAAGTTTCAGGCATTGTTTCCGATAACGAAGAACCGCTTGCCGGAGTTTCAATTGTTATAAAAGGGACTTCGATTGGAACTGTAACTGATGTTGATGGTAAGTTTACGTTGTCATTACCACAAAATGCTAATATTTTAACAATCAGTTATGTCGGCTTTATTTCCAAAGAAGTAGCCATTTCAAGTAATAATTTGACTATTTCGTTGCAAGAAAATGTATCAGCTTTAAGTGAAGTTGTTGTTACTGGTTATGGTCGAAAAAAGTCCAATCTATTAAAAAAACTTGAAGGAAAAGTGGCAGGTGTTCAAGTAAGAGCAACAAAAAACAACAATGATGATGCCCAAGCACCTGAAACCGATGAAGTCATCAACCCAACAACAGTCAGCTATGAAATCACCCAACCCTACTCTATTTTGAATGATAACAAACCCCAAACGGTTGAAATCAAAGACTTGCAAGTACCCGCGATGTATCAATATTTCGTTGCCCCGAAACTCGACCGCGATGCGTTTTTGACGGCTCAAATTGTGGATTGGGAACAATATAACCTGTTGAGTGGTGAAGCCAATTTGTTTTTTGAAGGTACTTTTATGGGTAAAACCATCTTAAATACCTTGTCAACAGATGATACACTCAATATTTCGCTCGGACGTGATAAAAATGTTGTGGTGACACGCACTAAATTGAAAGATTTTACAAAAACAAAATTCCTCAGCGACAAACGGACGGACAGCCGCGCCTTTGAAACAACAGTGCGCAACAAACGTGGGCAACCCCTCAGTATCACCGTCGAAGATCAAATACCGATTTCAACAACAAAAGACATTGAAATTGAATCACAAACGGGCGATGCTGTTGTAGATGCCACAACGGGCAAATTGACTTGGAAACTCGATGTGCCT
>JAYTMI010000124.1:0-5651 GCA_043728625.1 Saprospiraceae bacterium
GCAAAATAAGTCAAGGCATTTTGATAATCTCGGGATTGTGTTTTATTGTCATATTCAAAATGTTTCACGCCTGTTTCATAGAGATAATGGTAGGTGCTAGTGTCTGAAAATGTATTTTCTAATACACGAGTTTTTTCAGTAAATTTATCTAAACTGTCAGATTTGGCTATGGCAATTTTTTTAGACTTTTCTTCTTGTATTCGAGCATTTTCAGCTATGTCTTTTAAAATTTCGGCTTTCCTTCGTTCTTCACGAGCGACAGTAGTTAAAAATTCTGCTCTTTTTCTATTTTTAATAGCGTTTTCAGTTGCACTATCAGCCCTCTCTTTTAGTTTCTGGATTTCTATAAAAACTTCTAAGATTTCGTCTTCAATATTGACTTTTCTTTCATCATTATCACAACCAGCTGCCGCTGCCGCTTGATATTGCTTAATCGAAAGCTCATACATTCCTGCCTTTCTGGAGTTTCTGGCAGCCTCAATTTTATCTGCACAGTTTTGACTAAAAACAGTAGCAGGGAGCAAGAGTAATAGGGTTATATATTTCATAGTTTAAGTTTTTCAATGATTTTATCTAATGCAACAGGCTCAATATCTTCTAAAACTTCTACCTCTCTAAGTAAACTTCTAATTTTTTCAGCAGATTGATAAAAACCAGCTTTTTCATCCAGATTAATCAAATTAAACAATTCCTTTTTTCGAGTTTCTATGATTTGCTTTAAGGCTGCTTCTGTTTTATCTTTTTGTTGCTGTATTTCATCACTTTTTTTCTTGACTTCGATACTTTTCATTAAAGTTAAAATACCCAAAACAGTTGCCACAATAAAAGCTAACCCAGCTATAAAAGCAACATTACGGTATTTGATACGCCTTTCATTTTCTTTAATTCTAAGTTCACGCTCTTTTTCAGCTTCTAATCGGGCTTCTTTTTCTCGCTGTTCTGCTGCGAGTTGTTGCTCTTTTGCTTTATTTCGGGCTTCTTGTTCTGCTGCTTTTTTACGGGCTTCATCCCGTGCTTTGACAACAGGAGCGAGTAACAAATCGTGGCTCAGTTCATAATGTGCATGACCACTGATGTTTTCACGGCGTAGTAAAAATTTATCTTCCAAATAATCCAACAAGCTGTCAGTCACTTGCAAATGATGATTTGTCATCATGGTTTCAAGCAACAAAGCCCTGTCCATACTGATGCGCCGCACTTCTGAAAGGTCTTCTCCAATAACCAATTCTTCTTCAAGGAGTATGTGAGCCGTTTGCTTCTCCCTCTCAGTATTTAGGTCTTCTAATTTCGTTGAGTAGTATTGTTCATATATTTTTTCAAATTCAGGCAAATCATCCAAGATAATGTCCGTTTTCTGCTTTCCTCCAAATAATTTCATGTGGGAAATCAAATTTTGCTCGATTGTTTGACACACGATTTGCAATTGAAAAGCTTCCACTTGCCCGAGCGGTTCAAAAGCGGTTATCTCTTCTTTAGCCGATTTGCTCAGCTCAGAAAGGATTTTCGACAAGGCTTCCGGCTCATATTCAAATGGTTGTTGCAATAAAAAAGATGGTAAATTAAGACGTGCAGGTTCAACAATAGCGGAGTGGGCTTGCTCCACACTCAAAGCATTGAGTTCGTAGCGGACATTTAGTATGGCGGGTAGATTTTCCCGCATATTGTTCAGTAAATGAATCCTATCCGAACGCAGTGAAAACAAGGCATTTACCTTTAATTTTTGATGCAATTTATTCTTCAAAGCACGGTCAGTATCCGTCATCACATCTCTAACCGATTGAGGGATTTGAGTATAAAGGAGTTCTGACAATTCCATTTGAAATTTAGCCTGTTCTTCAACAGGGTATGAAAAAAACTCTTCAAACTGGTCAAAAATCAGATATATTTTTTTCGGTGCTTGCGTTTGGTGTGCTTTAAAACGTGTCCAGAGTGACTCTTTGATTTTTTCATCTTGAAAAAAACCAATGACAGAGGCATCTTCGGTCACATCATTCAATTCTTCTTTCAATCTTGTGATAATTTTATCGCAAGGCGATTCTAATTTATTGTTAGGGCTGTATAGATTGAAACGAATGTAGATGGGTACATTTGGGATAATGTTTTCATCACCCGTATTGGCATCCAACTCGGTGTTAGGGTTGGCGATGAGGCGTGGGATAAGACCCGCCTTTATTAAAGACGACTTTCCATAACCCGATTTGGCAAAAAGCACGACCAATTTTTCACGACACATAAGGTCATACAAGTCGGTACAATCTCTTTCTCGACCAAAAAAGAGTTTGGCATCTTCTACCTCGAAGGGTTTAACACCCGGATATCTGTATAGTATGTTCATTTGGATTGGGCAATTTCGTGAGCAAGAGCCAAGATAGCATCGGCAATTTTATTTAAGGTAGTTAAATAATCTCTAGAATCTATTTTTGCTTGATTTTGTTGCAAATAACTGAATTGACCGTTGAGTTGTACCGCCATATCGCTTTTGTCGGGTGCGTTTTTTTTAGCATAAGTATCAAGACTTACCAGCGCTTTAGCGTATTGCGCATTCTGAATGTCTCGAATAATACTTGTTTCTTCAGGGGTTTTTGGATTTTCGAGCAAATTTCGTATCCACGGGCGTTGCGCATTATTGGGGTCTGGGTCAACAAATTTAAGGGCTTCATCGGTGAAAGTGCCTAAAAAATCACCTTTATTGATGTCCCAAAAATCAATTTTAAATTGATTGGATAAAAACAGACTCGTTTCATCTGATAGTTTATGCGGACCCGCAAATTTCCGATAACCCGCTTTACCTGAAAGAATGCGAATGAGGATTTGAGTGTGCCATTTTTCAAAATTAAAACCGATGAAAATATAGGTTCTAATTTTTTCTAAGGCTGTCCGCAAACCATTGGGAAGCCCTGCCGAACCCATCGAAGAGCCAATCATGGAATAGAGGTCTTCATAATCCAAAACTAAGGATTCATCTTCCAAAATACTGCCCGCAATATTATAAATCAAAGGTTCTTCACGTGTTGGTGCTGCCACCTCTTCGCAAGGGCGTTCCCCTTTTCTGAAATGTGAAAAGCGGTGTTTTATACCATATTTATACAAAGTATCTGATAAAAAGGTATCTGGATTGATGGAAAGAATGAGGTGAAAAGGCAGTTTCGCAATTGTTTTCAACACGTCTTCATTATACCCCTCAGTATTTTGCAGATTATAACACTCTTTTTTTAAAGATTGTGCTAAATCTGATTTTACGGATATTTCCTGTGCGGGAAACTGAAAAAGACCATCATTTGCATAATAATGGGTTAGTTCAGTTTGATACAGTTTATACAGCTTATTCCGCAAATACATATTCATAGGCTGACCTTCAAATTGCATGATTTCAGGACCTATGACTAAAGCGCATTGTTCATTGGCTATATATGTTAAGATTTTTTCAAATGGAAACATAATGAGGAAAATTTTGGGGAATTTCACAATGTTTGTTTAGTGATGATAGTGGTGAGGCGTAATTGTTACAGATTTAATCTTTGCATTCAAACCTCTCTTGTATGCAAAGATATAACAAATAAAATGAAAATGAAATATTTTATACGCTATTTTTACTTCACTTTAAACCATTCATGTGAAGAAAAATTGATAAAAATACTGAGGGGGTCTCTCTTATTTAATTTGAAGAATAAGCGGCTTTTCTATGGGTTTTTCAATAAAGATAGACTTAGGGTATCCACGCTTTTTTGAAAAATTGACCAATTTTTTCATCAGTCTTTTGATATTGGTATTGGGAACAATTTCTGGACGACGCTGTAAATGTGGAATCGGTTTGAAGAAATTTTCCCAATGCGCTACAAATAAGGATTGAGGTTTGAGATAATCAATTAAAGCTTCTGGATAATCTTTAGCGACGTCGTAATTAGCACCACAAATTAAGAGCAAATCCACATTTCTTTCTTTTAAAACAGACTCTGGCGGAAAGCCAACGCCTTTGTCAGAAGCTGAACCCGCATTTGAAAAAATGCGATAGACAACCCTGCCCCCTGAATCCAATAAATCAATCAAATAATTGAAATTCTGTCCCTCTTTATATTGCATAGCTCGGGTTGGTGGATTTTTTAAGGGTTGATTGATATGCCCTCCGATGAAAGGAAGTTTTTGACCTTTGAAAAAGTGAAAATGACCCGCATGTAGAGAAGGAATAGCGGCAAACCGCATTTTTCGCTTAGAGGAATACTCAAAAGACGATATTTGGGGTTTATTCAGCATAGGGTCGTTATCATTTATAGTGTGAAAAGCTTGTTCTAAATCATGGTATTGCTTGTCTGTATCCGCCACCAAATTAGAAAAGGAGCGAAGTATATTGATGGCTGTTCGACTGCCATAAACTTGTATTAAGTCGTTTTTTAAATTATTTTTCAATAAAGCTGGTATATCTGCCAAGTGGTCGTGGTGTGCATGGGATAGCAAGATGTTTTCAATTTTACCATTTTCATCGTACACCTGCCCTGTTTTTTTTAAGAAAAAATGATTAATCAGTGCTGTATCACTCCTGTATTCAGAAGTTACTATTTTAGATACACTAATATTTGTAAAATAGGGGTCTATCATAATGGTTTCACCGCTGTATTCAATCATAAAGCCGCCACAACCTAAATAGTCTATCTTGACAGAATCTGAAAAAGCTGATTTAGGTTTCATCACCCTCTGTGTTGTATCTTGTAATTTTAGAACATCTTTCGCCCTTTTCATACGAAAATAAATACAGCTTGGGAATCCTATACTGGCAATTAAAAGTAATAGTATTATTAGGCTTACTCTTTTATGTTCTCTCATTAGTTACATGGTTAGAAACTTTCACAAATCTATAATAAAAAAATGATGCTCTGCCGATTTCGAGCGTTAAAAAGCACTTTTAAATGATAATTTCGGGTTTATGGTGTGCCTTAAAACATGAAACACAAGGCGGAATTTGAAAATGTAATCCCTTAGTAAACAAGAAATATCATCTATAAAGAGTTTATTGGTATTTTAAAGGCTTTTATGGTGTTAAATGTTACGCCTTTTATACAAATTAAGGACGTAAGAATATTACGTTCCATCGCAGCTTATGTGGCGTCCATCGTAGGGTTACCTACGTTCCATCGCAGTTTATGTGGCGTCCACCATAGGGGTACCTACGTTCCATTGCAGCGTATGTGGCGTCCACTGTAGGGGTATCTACGTTCCGACGTAACTTAATACAACGCCTAATTCCTAATTTCTCCCGAAGGGATGCCTTTGGCATATTTTTATCTCAACTCGTTTCTCTCAATATCCTTATGCGTTTAAATTCTTCCAAGCAAAAAGCAATGTCTTCTACCTTCATTTGCCTATTTTCAGGCAAGTTTTCTACTATTTCTTCAATCAATGAAGGCTTTTTAGTGCCATCATCACTCACCAATGCAAAGAGTATTTCCATCGGTAAACCTTTAGCTTGTTTGATGTTGCGCTCTTGACTCAATCGCGTTTCGATATTCAATAATTCTTCATCTAAAAAGTCGGAAATGACGTTCGACATGGCTCCCACGGCGTTCACTACTGAGGGGGTAAAGACAACGGGCTGTTCAGAAGTTGAATTGGACAATGTCATTGCTTTTCGATAAACCCTATCCAAATAGACTTGCAAA
>JAYTMI010000125.1:0-8479 GCA_043728625.1 Saprospiraceae bacterium
CTATGTCATCAGTATGCCTTTCAAATTGGCTGACCCTGGTGCTATTCCTAAATTTGAAGGCATCGTTACATTGCCCAATGGAAGAAAAGTGAACGCAATAAAGGTGACATATCAAGAAGGTGCTGGCTCGTCAGCCTTATATCATAAATGGTGGTACTATTTCGACCCTCAAACGAGTGAGATGGTCGCCAATTTTTTGGATTATGGCAAGGGTTTTACCTACACAGTGTATGATGCGTTTGTTGAAGTTGAAGGTATAAAAGTCAATAAAGCAAGACAAAGCTATAAGTCCGACTCAACGATGACAAAAATTCTACTTGAAAGCAAGTATGAAAATGAGGAGATTCAATTTAAAGATCCTTTTCCACCCACTTACTTTGTATTATCCAAATGACAGAACAACCCAAAGTGCCTAAAATACTGATTGTAGGAGTCGGCAATGAATTGCGTCAGGATGATGCTTTTGGGCTGCATGTCGTTAGGGAATTGCTTAAAAACAAGCAAATTTCACCCAATGTGATGATTCAAGAAATAGGCATCGGCGGCATTCATTTGGTACAAGAACTTCATGCACAATATGATATTTTGGTTATCTTAGATGCAGTGAGTTGGGGCGGAAACGCGGGAGAGATTTACTGGCGCAGCGCCGATACGAGTGACATCAATGAATTATCGAAAGCTGAAAAAAGGAATTTTTTAGCAGATATGCACTATACAACGCCTGTCCGTGCCTTGATGCTTGCAAAAGCGGTGAATGTATTGCCAGCGGAAGTCTATATTTTAGGTTGCGAAGCACGGACAACGGCAGAATTTGAAATGGGCATCAGTGACGAAGTGAAAGAGGCGATTCCCAAAGCAATAGAATACATTGAAAAATGGCTTGATGCCACATTAGAGAATAATAAATAATGAATTAGCCCCCTCAGTATTTTTTATAAAATAATGGTTTTCAATGACTTAAAAAATTCATCATTATTTATACTTTTTTTAAAATTAAACGCATAAAAATCATGGACCAGAATATTCAAAATAAGAAACAAAATGAAGAACTCATTCAACCGAAGAAGGGCAGTTCTCGCTTTCTGTCCTATCTGAATCTCAAAGACCTCTTTGACCCTATCCTTGTCAAGCGCGTTCAAATTTTAAAAGGCGTAGGGATATTGCTCTTGGTGGGCGTTGCCAGTGTTACAGTTTGGGATAAATATTTCAAAGCACCAACAGGAACGCAATTAGTAGATAAAATGGTTGAAGCTGCGGGCAATTTGGACTCATGGAACAAGTTGGAACATGGCAAATTCACCCGTATTCAACGGCTTTACGACCAAACAGGCGAAAAACTGAACGAAAAAGTCGAGACTATTTACTTTGAAAAGAAAAATGGGGATATAGAACTGTTAACAGAATCTAATCGCCCTGGTCAAGCACCCATTGTTATTGGCAAGGATAATGAAGGTTTTTGGGCACTTGAAAACGGTCAATTTGCCGACCCGATAAAAAAAGGCAAAGATTTAGGCCTGATGTGTGCTTCCCAATGGTGTCAACCAAATTGTGGGATGAAAATGGCGTTTTATCGTTTTTCAATGCCTTTCAAATTAAAAGACAATGGCGTAATCGCAGAAAATGGCGGTAAAACGAAAGTCCTTGATGAAACCTATCAAGTCGTCAATATCAGCTATCGCCCTGAAGTAGGCAAAGATAAATGGGTTTTTTATATTGATGAAAAAACCAAGTTGATTGCCAAAATGGAATATCACCATAAAACCGATCAAGGTCAAGCCTTACCCGAAGAGTTCTTTTGGACAGATTATAAACAAGAGAGCGGTTTAAATATCAGCCATAAATGGGTGCGTTATTGGAGTAATGGTAAGCCATTAGAAGAAATTACCTTCTCTGACTTTGATTTTCAAACAACACTGCCCAAACAGTTTCACGAGCGTCCTAATGAGTTGATCAGTGCAACTACAAAATGACATTAGGTAGTAGAGAGTAAATGAGTAGAGAGACATGTAAAATATTTAAAATCAAAATTTTATCAACCATTTATCTCTACTCATTTACTCTCTAGTACCCAAAACGGCGTTTCTTTTGTGATGCCCTTAGTTATCTCCATTTTGATTTAGTCCAACCAAACGAGCGTTTTTTTTGACAATTATAAAAAAGGTTTGAGTTCACATCAAGGCATTGTCAATCTGTTTGAAACAGAGACGGGGCAACTGCTCGCCAGCTTTGATGCGGACAGTAACCCACTTCACCACCTTTGACAGCGGCATCGTAGCTTTCATGGAAACCTTGCGCTTCGTTTTTAATCGTTATGGCTTTGGTCGCCTCCTCGCTCAATGCTGTCAAAATCAACTCCATAGATGTCATGTGGTCACGTAGGTTCTCTTTTTTTAAGCCTTTGAGTTGACTGTGTTCAGAAGGGGTCAATCCAAAAGTATTTTTGGCGATGGTTGCCGTTAAAATACTGAATTCATGTCCCTCTTTTACACCTCAACGATGTCTATGACCGCAAAAAACCATTGCTCGTCATGCCATAGTTTTCTAATCTCTTTACCCTCAGCCGATTTTTGAACTAAAAAGCCATATATTGATACAGGATTTCAGAAATATCAGCCAATACTGCGACACCTGCCTTCACATCTGTCAAACCTTTTGACAAAAGAACGACGACATATTGCCGTCCATCGGGCAAATAAACAATGCCTGAATCGTTTTGAACGCCTGTGATACTGCCTGTTTTATGTGCCACAACAACCGTTTTGGGCAATTTTGAAGGAATAATGGAATTAAAATGCTGGTCGGTCAATATTTTAATCATGTCTTTCGATGCCCGTTTGTTCACGGCTTTATGTTTGGCTATTTTTTCAAAAATCAACATCAAATCATAGGCGGTGACGGTGTTGTTCAGTCCTGCGTTAAAGGCTTTGGTGTCTTCTACCCCCCTCAGTATTTGTATGTCATTTGCGCCAAATGTGCGCATGGTGGCATTGACGTTTTTGGCGTTGACCAAATCAATCAACACATTGGTTGCCAAGTTGCTGCTGCGGATAATCATTTGGTAAGTCAAATCATAAATCGTCATTTTTTGACCAATTTTCTGATAAATACTGTCCGCACTGTCATCAGCAATGTCCAAACTGAAAGGACTGCCGTCCACAATGCTTTTGAAGTTGTTTTTCAAAGAAATAGAATCCTTCATAGAAAATTTCCGCGCTTTGGCTTGTTTAAAAACCTCAATCATCACAGGCGTTTTCATGGTACTGGCGGCATGAAAGTTCTCTTTTTCATTGATAAACAGGGTTTGACCTGTTTTTAAATCCTTGAAAGCGACCGCAAAACTGCCGTTGACTGTTGCCAATTTGCCTTGAATCGCTTGTTTTACTTGGTCAATAGATGGTTTTTGCGCCATAATGGGCAACGAAAGAGCAACTAGGCACAAGAGTAGAATTTGGTTTTTCATATTTGATGATTTGATGTACTGAAATGCTTTTGAAAATTTTTATTGGGTAAAGATAACGATTTAGCTTAGACCACAGATTGGACTGATTTTTTTTTATTTTATACTGATTCAAAGTGAAATCGGTGAAAATCTGTCGTATCAGTCCAATCTGTGGTCTCCAAAAATCGTCAATGGTAAAGATAGATATTGAAAACGATTTGCTTAAAAGCAAAGTGACGGAGCGATATATATCACCCCGTCACAACAAAACCCTGCTTAAAATATATGGATTTAGTTCTTGAGACAGCCCATAGGAAAACTTATATTTATTATCTCTTAAAAATGAATACCCACAGTCAAACCGATGCCACGGTTGCGGCGATAGGGTGCGCTCGAACTTGAATTGGTCGCATTGTCATCCAATAAGTTGTTGATACCCAAATTGTAACGTCCTTCAAGATACATTTTGCCCAATGACAAACCTGCACCGACGTTAAAACCCCAATCAATGCGTTTTTCAGTATTCGAATCGTTGGAATAATCCACTGTTTTGTTGGATGTTGAGGTGATACCTAAAAACGTTAACTCATTTTTGTACTTGCCATTCAAAGCAATACCGACGTAAGAACCACCCAAGACATAAAAACCGATGCCTTCCCCAGAAGTGTTGCCCAAACCTAATTTCAAAGAAACAGGTACTTCAATGTAGTTGGACGTAAAAGTTGAAATGTACTTGTTGTTTTCATCCGTAATATATTGTGATTTACCGCCTTTTTGGATAAAGACCAATTCAGGTTGAATCGCAACATTGTTGGAGATTTTAAAAGGCATCGCTACTGCAAACTGAAAACCAAAAATGGATTGGTTTTCATAGTCCTTGTAATTTTTTTCGGTTGCATTGGCAGACATACTGGCAATGTTAATACCGCCGCGAATACTGGCTTGCGCTTGAAGGCTTTGTGTTGAAACAAGTGCCATTACGAACATGAGGACTAATACAATTACTTTTTTCATTTTTTCTAGTTTTTAAAATATATAATTTAATAATTTATAATTATCATTAAAAAAACCTTGCCACGCTTTTAGCCCCCTAAGTATGTATTCATTTTGGGGAAAAATGGGGAATTATTTCCCCGGATTGATTATGTAAATACATTCAGCATAAAAAAATCCGCTTTCAATGTAATCATTGAAAACGGACAGCATTATTGAACAAATTACTATAAACCTTTTTAAATAGCCCAGTACTTTGTGCGATTGAGCGTGGTAAACAAGACCAGCAAAGCACAGAGTGTAACGAGCAAGTTCATGGAGAATGACGGTATGGCATCCGCTAAACGAACCATTAATATTCCGCCAAGTGCCCACAAAACAATAATCCCATAAGCGACATTATTTAATTTGACAACACTCCAACAAGCGATGAGCGTTCCGAAAAGCACCATGGTCATTTGCCAAAAACGTGGGTCAAGTCCGAAACCGTTCCACTCTATTTTAGTTAAATAAGCGGCAACATTACTAATCATCGCTATCGAAATCCAACCTAAATACATACCAAATGGGACTTTCAAATATAACCGATACTGAGGGGTCGCTGTTAACTCGAAACTGATGCGGCGGTTAATTTCAACAAGTGTGAATAGGAGACATGCCATAATCAGGGTCGAAAAAAACAACTTATCGTAGTGCCAAGCAAATAGCCATGCGGCGTTAAAAACGCAGGATAATAAAAAAAGAATACCTATTTTTCGTGTGACCATATAGACATTTGGCGCAATATTCTTATAGAAAACGGATTTTAACTGCCAGATGACATACATAAATAGTCCTGAATAAATGACTACCCACACAGAAAAAGTGATGGGTGCGGGCGTAAATAAGTTATTATAATTATTTGATAACTCATTGATTGTCACACCATTGATAAGTCCTATAATTGATCCATAATTGATAAACAGCATACCCATAAAAAAGGCAAGACTTAGTAACATTATAGTTCTTACGATTAATGATTGCGTATTCATAGCTTTAAGTTTTATTGATTAATTTTATCATTTACGTCTTTTAATGTCTGTTTCACATTAGCCGCAAATTCATTCCAACCGTCTTTCATATCATTACCAACTTCTTTTAAACTTTCATTCAGTCGGTCGCGCGTTGCAATCAAGTCTTTCTTTTCTTTTTCCCAAGCCTCTTTTTGTTTTTTAGCGGCTTTATCCATCTTTTTATCGGTTTCTGCTATTTTTGTATTGATTTTTAAGATGGATTGGTTAATGTCTTCTTTGAGTTGGTTGCGGGTTTTATCCATGTCTTCTTTCATGTTATGAGCGGCATGTTGCATGTCTTCTCCCGCTGTTTTAGTTGATTCACCGACTTCTTTACCGAAATCCTTGGCGGCTTCCGCCAAATTTTCCGACTTCTTTTCTAAGTCGCTTTTAGGTGGCTCATTGTTACAAGACACAAGCGTTAGTAAAATGAAAACCGTTGACAGTACTGATGCAAAAAGTATCTTTTTCATAGTTAATTGTTTTTAAAGTTTACTAATTAAAGTTTCTGTTTAATATTGCTAAAAAATTATGCCAGCTCATTTTAGGCGGTTTTGTAGCTAAAATTACCCATAATGGGAAAATCATCCTCTATCTGACCCTATTTTCTATGTATTCTCTGATGTTTCTGATGTTTTATTCGACTTTTGGATTTCTATTTCTCCGTTCACAATTGTTTTTCTTGAAGCGAAGTTGTTGCTTATTTTCACGTTATTGTTTTAAGCAAATATTAAAGCATATTAAAAAAGGTCGTTTTCATAATTTTCGGGTACGTTATTGGTTATTAAAAAGCGATAAATTAACAAATATCATTTCAAATGATGACAACGTCCATTTTAAATGTTGTATTTAAAGCCGAAATTGTCCTATATTTTTTTCACTTTTTCTAAATTCAATAAAAATGAAACAGAATCAAACGCTGCTCTTAATGATTACTTTATCCCTGATGTTTATTTGCAATACCGCTTTCATTATTGCTTCGAAAAGTGATGCAACTATTTCTACAACACCCATAAGTCGTACAGACCCCCCTCAGTATCAATTGAAAAAAATGCCTTTTTTTAAGCAAATTATGCTTAAAATAATGGACAAAAAGCTCAACAAAGCGAAAAAAGACATAAACCCAAACCAATCAGCCAATCGTTCGGTCATTTTGGGTGCTACTTCCTTACTTTCTAATATCGGTATTATACTCTTGTGGCACAGCTCTTCTACCGCCCTCTTACTGCTTGGGCTTCTTTTGCCTACCTTATTGGGTTTACTCTCCATTCTGATATCTATTATGGTCATTTCAAATATCTCGGCAACGAGTCATCAAAAGAAAAGGGCAAAAATGGGCATTCTATTGGGCACTTTGGGTCTCATTACGGGTATTGTACTTTTTGTCGTCGCATTATTGACTGTTGCCGTTACGTAATCGTTTAAAAAAGTAAGCAAGCAGATGAATAAATCGGAGGAACAGAACGACCTTGATGAGACAGCAAAATCAGCTGAAAAAACGTTCGGCGAACTTTCGATGTTCGCCGAACGGGATGCATAATTTACTGCTTCAAATTGATATTCATACCCGGCGTTGGGAAATGAATACCTTCTTTATCAAAGGTTTTTTTGATGTTTTCTTTCATATAAAAATAAACATCCCAAAAATGGGCACTGTCACACCACGGACGGTATCAATATCCGAACTGCCCGCGACATTAAAAGTCATGTCCACGCGAATAGTGCCTTGACCAGAAATGTTGGTCATAATATTGCTGGTGACCACCCCGTTCGGGATAATGATTTTTTTGTTGTCGAGTGTCAATAATACCGTATTGAACACTTGTATTTCGTTGACAGTGCCTGTTTGTCCGCCGCCAATCGTCACTAAATCGCCGACTTTGTAAGGACGGGAAATCAACAAAATGACACCGCTCGCAAAATGACCTAAGCTGCCAGACAATGCCGAACCAATGGCAAAAGCCAATGCCGCAAAAATGGCAACAAAAGACGTTGTTTCGATGCCAAACATGCCTGCAACACTCAATAGAAGCATTACTTTCAAACCGACATTGACTAATGAAGCCAAAAAAGGGCGAATGGTTTGGTCGAAACCACGTTTTTGCATCGCTTTTTCAAGCAATTGCGTTATCCAGCCAATTATCCAAAGTCCGATGACTAAGGTTAAAACCACCATAGCGATTTTTGGTAAATACTGCATGAATAATTGAGAGAGATCGGATAAAGAATCTGTGAAATCCATAGCAATTGATCGTTTCAATATTCGTTACCTTGTGGCTTTTTAAAATTCATTAAAAAGTTAGCAATGAAATTAAAAGTCATTTTAATACTCTCCTTTTTTATCACTTCTGTTTTTACAAGTCATGCTCAAAGCTCGCTTGTAACCATATCGGGTATTGTAAAAGATAAAACATCAGGTACGGCTTTGCCTTATGCCAATGTGGTTTTAAAAACCGAGAAAGATGCCGTTTTCGTTATCGGAACGGTGACAAATGAAGAAGGGCGATTCACTATTTCCAATATCAAGTCGGGCAATTATATACTTCAAATCACCATTATTGGTTTCAAAACCAATAATCAACCGCTTTTTGTAGGCAGTTTGACCAATTTCTTAGATTTAACCACGATTGAAATGTCGGAAAATGTGAAAACATTGGATGAATTGGTCGTGTCTGCCAAACAAGATGAAGTGGGCGGGAAAATGGATAAAAAAACGTTTTCAGTTGCGGACAATATCAGTCAAAGCGGCGGTTCTGTTTTACAAGCCATGCAAAATCTCCCAGGTGTTACGGTGCAAGATGGAAAGATTCAATTGCGGGGCAATGATAAAGTGGCTGTTTTGATGGATGGTAAACAAACGGCTTTAACAGGCTTTGGGAATCAAACGGGTTTAGATAATATTCCAGCGTCATCTATTGACAGAATAGAGATTATAAATAACCCTTCTGCTAAATATGATGCCAATGGGAATGCAGGTATCATCAATATCATTTAC
>JAYTMI010000126.1:0-3103 GCA_043728625.1 Saprospiraceae bacterium
AATTGGGATATGGCACGTGCCGAAGCCAAAGCGTCTTTTAGCAACGACGGTGTTTATATCGAAAAATACATCGAAGAACCACGCCATATCGAGTTTCAAATTGCGGGCGACCAATATGGCAATGTCTGTCACTTGTCTGAACGCGATTGTTCGATTCAAAGAAGGCATCAAAAACTGATTGAAGAAGCTCCTTCGCCCTTTATGACCGAAGAATTGCGGACAACGATGGGTGAAGCGGCACGTAAAGCGGCGCAAGTTATCAACTACGAAGGTGTAGGCACTGTTGAGTTTTTGGTGGATAAATACCGTAATTTCTATTTTATGGAAATGAATACACGGATTCAAGTAGAGCATCCTGTGACGGAAGAAATCATTGACTTTGACCTCATCAAAGAACAGATAAAAATAGCTGCGGGTGAAAGAATTTCAGGTAAAGATTATTTGCCAAAAATGTTTGCGATGGAATGTCGCATCAATGCTGAAGACCCTTTTATGGATTTCCGCCCAAGTCCTGGTAAAATAACGTCTTTCCATACGCCCAAAGGTCATGGTGTACGTGTTGATACACATGCCTATGCGGGTTATACGATACCACCTTATTATGATTCAATGATTGCCAAACTCATTGTCCGTGCTCAATCGCGGGAGGAATGTATCCGAAAAATGGAAAGAGCATTAGATGAGTTCATCGTCGAAGGTGTTAAAACAACTGTTCCTTTCCATCAAAAATTGATGCAAAATAAGGATTTCCGAGAAGGTAATTTCCATACAGGATTTTTGACGCTTTGGAATTTTAAAGAAGATTAAACATAAAAAAGGCACAATACTGAGGGGGTAATTAGTGCCTTTTATTTTGTGATAAAATAACTTTTTAGCAAAAGCCATGTTTCCACTTAAAGGAAATATGGCTTTTTTCAAAAAATACTGAGGGGGGCTGTTTTTTCTATTTTTCAAAAAATATTGAAAATAGCGACTTACTTTTGCCTATCTTTTAGTTAGTCAAAATGCACTTATCCCAAAAAGCAAAAAAATATAGAAAATGACTAACGGCTGAATGCTACTTTACTACCCGACGCAATATGAAACTTGACGATATAAAAAAACCTATAAACGACGAGCTTGAAGAATTTGAAAAACATTTTCGAGATTCGATGAAGACCAATGTGGCATTGCTTGACAAAATCATGTACTATATCGTGCAGCGAAAAGGCAAGCAAGTACGTCCCATGTTTGTTTTTTTTGCGGCAAAGCTGTGTGGTACTTTTAATCCAGCCAGTTATGTGGCGGCTTCGTTGGTTGAATTGTTGCATACAGCGTCGCTTGTACACGATGATGTGGTGGATGATAGCTACGAAAGACGGGGTTTTTTTAGCGTCAATGCTTTGTGGAAGAACAAAATTGCGGTTTTGGTAGGTGACTATCTGTTATCACAAGGGTTATTGGTTGCTTTGAAAAATGACCAATTCAAGTTGTTAACCATCATGTCAAATGCCGTCAAAGAGATGGCAGAAGGGGAATTACTCCAAATCGAAAAAGCCCGGCGATTAGACATTAAAGAAGACATTTACTACGATATTATTAGGCAAAAAACGGCTTCGCTCATCGCTGCGGCTTGTGCAGTTGGTGCAGCTTCGACGACTACGGATGCTGATTTGATTGAAAAAATGCGCCTTTTTGGCGAAAAAATTGGCATTGCCTTTCAAATTAGAGACGATCTGTTTGATTTTGGAACAGATGACGTAGGCAAACCATTAGGCATTGATATTAAAGAGAAAAAAATGACTTTACCACTCATTTATGCACTCAATCAAGCCCCCAAAAAAGAGCGTGACCGCATCATCAATATCATAAAACGACACAATGAAGACCCTGTTAAGGTGGCAGAAGTCATTGATTTTGTTCGCCAAAGTGGGGGTTTAAACTATTCAGAAGAAGCTATGCGGCGTTATCGTTCAGAGGCGATTGATATTCTCAAAGGATTTCCAGAATCAGATGTGCGCACTTCCTTGGAGCAGCTGGTTATGTTTGTAACAGAGCGTAAAAAATAAATTTGGTTATTAGTTATTAGGGATTGGTTATTCGTAATAACCAATCCCTAATAACTAATAATCAACCCCTAATAACCAGTAACCAATCAGTATTGAGCCATTTTCAACTCTACTAATATTGGCTTAGATAAATCAGAAAGCTGTTCGACCATCGGAGGTATGTCTTTAAGCTCAACCCGATTGCGCGAACAGTGTTCAATGGTTTTGATAAGCGAAGTCATATCCGCATTACCAATAAAGGCAAGCGTTGTTTTGAGTTTATGACTGAGTTGAAAAACCTCTTCCCAATCTTTTAGGACGATGGATTTTTGCATTTTGATGATTTCACAAGGAATTTCATCAATGAGCATAGTGAGCATCTGGTTCATCATTTCGGCATCGCCACCGGTCATGGTTTCGAGATATTCGAGATTGATATGTTGAAATGAAATAGTGGTACTCATGGATATTATATGAGTTTCATGTTAAAAATAAATTTTCCCATTATCCTTTTAAAATCAAGGACTTTAACTTATTACTTACAAATATAATTCCTAATTTTTAAAATCGCCACCTCTGTTAAGATAATAGTGAATTTTTTCAAAAAACTGTTCTGGTTCAAATGGTTTTAAAACATAATCGTCGAAACCATAAGTTTTAAATGAATTGTCTTTTGAAATGTTGGCATGAGCCGTCATTGCCAAAATGGGTGTATTAATATTCGGTATATACTCTCTGATATAAGCGATTGTTTCAGTACCATCCATGATGGGCATTTGTATATCCATCAAAATAATGTCAAAAACGCTGCCTTGTTTAAGTATTTCGAGACATTCCTTCCCGTTTTCAGCTATCTGAATGATGATATTATCAAATTGGCGTTCCAATGTTTTGCGGGCAACGATTTGATTCATCTTATGGTCTTCAACCAAAAGTAGGCGGAAAATTCGTTGTTTTGATTCGTGATACTGAGGGGGGGCTTCAATCGTTTTTTCGACAGTGGTATCTGTATGAACTTTGGTAAATGGTAATTCAATAATCATCGTTGTGCCTTTTTCCAAAGCACTTTCTGCCCA
>JAYTMI010000127.1:0-5898 GCA_043728625.1 Saprospiraceae bacterium
ATACGGTTTCGCGCAGGACATCATTATTTTCCAGATACTTTTCCTTTAAAAAATTGGCTCATTTTGGCATTACCATTTTACGTTGGTTGGCGAGTGGCGGGAGATACATTTCGGTATATATTTCGGTGGATTGTAGTAGGTGTGGTTGTTTATATGGTGGGTATTTATATTTTTAAGAATCCGACCCCCCTCAGTATGCAATGGTTTTCGACAATGGTTTGGGTCAAAATGTTTTCGTTTATGATAACCTTTACATTGATTAAAAAACTGATGGATAAAAGTTATTTATATGAAATACTTTTTAAACCTAAACATTTGGTTTTGAATATTTTAATTGCATTAAGCCTTTTGTCTGTTGTTTTGATGATGCCCCAATTTCGGCTTTTAAAAAACAAACCCTACGATTTTCCTTTTTTTAAAACGGAGAATGCCGAAGTCAATATTTCAAAATTAGCTAAAGAAAAAACGCCTCCCGATGCCTTGTTTTTGATACTATCAGACCTTTCTGAATTCCGTTTTTGGAGCGAACGGTCGAGTTATATAGATTTCAAGGCGACCAACCACCGTCAAACCGCTTTTGTGGAATGGTACAATCGGATTCAACAGGTGTATAAAATAAGCCTTACAGACCGCCTCAAAGGTGAGCCTCTGACGTATTTAGCGAATTATCATTTTCAAGAATTGAGAACACAGGATTTTAAGGAATTTGCTAAGAATCAACATATTACGCATATTGTTACTTATAAAAATGTGGATTTGAAGTTTAAAAGGATTGCAGAGAATGAGAAGTATGTGATTTATAGGCTTTGATACTGAGGGGGTATTTAATTTCTTGAAAAGTTGTATTTTTACAAAAAATTAATTCTAAAAATGAGAATAACAGAATTACGTCTGCAAAATTTTAAGCGATTTACAGATTTAACGATAAAAAATATACCTCCTGAAGCGAAATTGGTTTTGCTTATCGGTGCAAATGGTAGTGGCAAATCAGCTGCTTTCGATGCTTTTGAGTGGGCAAATAAAGACGATGACAAGACTTGGGATGAAAATCAAAATTATTATAGAAAAAATACAAATCAACCCACTCAAGTAGCCATATCATTTGATAAAGATAGGAAATTAAATAAAACTGTCGAAGCGAATGATAATTTCTACGTTGATAGATTATTGCCTAAAAATAGTTTTTTTGGTCGCCCAAGTATGCGTATTGTGCCAAGTCTCACGAATGCTTTTTATGATAGCAGTGTTTTTAGTAACAATTCAGATGGACCAACTCATTTCATTGATTTTGATACACGCTTTCACACAGATGTCAAAAAATTTACTGGTGACATAAGCCGAGCATTGCGCGACCCTCTTTTCAAAGGCGATACATCAGTGGATTTGATAAAAATTGCAGAAGAATTTATTGAGCCAATTAATCAGTCTTTATTGCGTATTTTTGGAGAAGACCCACAAATTAATATTAAAATTGCTAACTATGAGGATGCTGGAAGCCGTCAAAATGAGCCGCCTAAATTGATTTTTGTAAAAGGTAAATCTCGAATCAACTACGACTTGTTAAGTCATGGAGAAAAGCAAATCATCATTATTTTGCTCAATTTTATTGTTCGTAGGGCTTATTTTCAAGATACGATTTATTATATTGACGAAATGGATGTGCATCTGAATACCTCTTTGCAATATACTCTACTCAAAGAGATTACAGAAAATTGGATTCCAGGAAATTGTCAATTATGGACGGCTTCTCATGCTTTGGGTTTTATTGAATATGCGAAAGATGCTGATATTGCTGCAATTATAGATTTTGATAATTTTGATTTTGATGAAGAACAAACTATAGAACCCAGCCCAAAGTATGAAGATACTATCTTTGAGGTAGCTATACCGAGAGCTTCTTTGACAAAAATTTTGGGTAATCGGAAAGTAGTATTGTGTGAAAATAAGAATTACACTTTGTATAGTTTAATGGGTTTAGATGGTTTTGTTTTTACAGATGTTCAAAACTCAAACTCTGTTTATTTGAAAATCAAGCGGGATAAAACTTTGATTGGATTGCGCGACCGCGATTATTTGACGGATTCTGAAATTCAAAAATTGACAACGAAGTTTCCAAACTATAAAATTCTGCGTTATTATTGCTTCGAAAATTACTTGTATCACCCTACAAATTTAATAACTATTGGTCTAACCAATTTTGATATTGAAGTCTATAAAATGGAAATAACGGCATTAAAGAACCAATATTTCGATGCTTTTGTTCCAAAAATATCAGAATCAAGGAAAGCTTATGAGGAATTTAGAGACGGAGGCATTAAACCGGATACTGATATAAGCGATATAACTAAATGCTTAAAAAGTGATGATTTTGAGACATTTTACACTTATTTTAGTTTCAAAGATCATTGCGGTTCTTTGACTCATAAATATAAGGTTGACAAAAAAGAAATCAAAGAAAAGCTGTGTCAGACACTTTGGTTCAGAGATGCCATAGATGATATTTTAAAATGATTGGGTATGGGATATTCTCAAAATATCTCATACCCAACCTAACATTTATTTCATCCCCGGCTGCTTAAACTGCCATTTCGGATTGTCGGCTTTTTCTTTTTCGACCATCTTTCGCACATCTTCCAACAGTTTTTTAGCATCATAAATGATACCGTCTTTAATGGTGTATTTGATGCCACCGACGCGTATAACTTGGTTGTTTTCATCTAACTTAATCGCACCTGTACCGTACAAAACTTGAAGATTTTCCAAGGGGTTTTGGTCAATAATCGCAAAATCTGCCAATTTTCCGACTTCGACAGAACCTATTTCCTTGTCTAAACCCAAAGCCTCAGCACCGTTTAAAGTGGCAGAGCGAATGATTTCTAAAGGATGAAAACCAGCTTCACGCAACAATTCTAATTCACGAACATAAGCAAAACCATACAGTTGAAATATAAAACCTGAATCAGTACCCACGGTCACACGACCACCTTTGTTTTTATATTCATTGATAAATTGCATCCAAAGTAGATAGTTTTCACGCCAATTAACCTCTTCTTCCGTGCCCCATTTGTGCCAATAAGAACCATGCGAAATGCGGCTCGGTTGATAGAATTGCCACAATTTCGGTATCGTGTAAAGCGGATGCCACTCGGCTGTGCGGGCGCGCATGACATCGCGGTTTGCCTCGTATATGTTAAACGTAGGGTCGAGCGTAAAATCCAATTTCAAAAGCGAATCCATAACGGCATTCCAGCGCGGGGAATTCGGCTTTGCGGCTTGTTTCCACAACCGACCTGCTTCGCCGAAACGATCGCCTTCGTTTTGATAATTATACTGAGGGGGGTAGTTTTGCACCGTTTTGTCATCAAAAAGGGCTTCGGGCAAGCCGTACCAATGCTCCATTGAGGTCAAACCTGCTTTTGCGGACTTCAAAACATTCCAACGTCCAACGTCCATTTGGGCATGATGACAAGCTGAACGCAAGCCTAATTTTTTGTTTTCGTCCAGGGCGGCGAACATGACTTCTGGGTTTGCACCGAAAAATTTGATGCCATCTGCGCCATTTTCCTTGTTTTGACGCACCCACGCACGGGCTTGTTCTGCGGTGGTGATGGGTTCTTTGCTGCCCATTCCGAAGGCAGTGTATGCCAAAATGCGCGGGGCAGTGATGTCGTTGGCAGCGGATTTTTTCTTTTGGTCGAGCGTCCAGTCCAAGCCATTGCCAGCGGAAGGGTCGCGGATGGTCGTGATGCCATGCCCCATCCATAGTTTGAAAACGTATTCGGCATCTGTGCCTTGCGCCTTGCCACCGATGTGTCCATGCATATCAATAAAGCCTGGCAGGAGGTACATGCCCGTGCAATCAAGTTCTTTGCCGCCCGTTTTCAGCTTAGGTCGGCGCGCCGAATCAATGGGAACGCCTGGAAAACCGACGACTTCAATGGCTTTTATCCGATTTTTTTCAACAACAATGTCAACAGGTCCAATTGGTGGTGCACCCGTTGAGTTGATGAGGGTCACGCCTCTGATGATGAGTTGTGTCCAAGGACCATCGCCTTCATTGCGTGGTGGAGCTTTTTTGATTTGTGCATTTAGAGCAAAAGCACTTAGAGAGAACGTAAAAATGATGAGCCAATGTTGGATTTTCATATTGGATAGGTTTTGATTTATGATGAATAAGTTCGTAAAAGTACATTTTATTAGGAAAACAGATCCCTTAGTATTCTATCAATTGAATAAAACTTAAAAAGTCATTAGTTTTTAATAAATATGAACTGATTTATGATTTTACAACTCATTTAAAGGTAATTTTGTCTACGCAATAGCAAAAAAGAAATAACACGATTATATTTTTGAACTATCTAAATAATAATTTGATGAAGACTTTTATTAGATTTTTATGTGCTTTGAGCCTACTTAGCTTGTTTTTTTTCATCGGTAGTTGCAAACCTGACAACGCTGATGAAATCGTGTTGCAAGGCGATGTGTCTGACCCCGAAGTGGCAACAAAATGGGCGGATATGACTTTGCGAGCCGTTTACAGATTGGCTGGCAATACGCCGACATACTGCTCAAGAGCCTTAGGGTATCTCGGTTTGACGATGTACGAATGTGTCGTTCAAGGCAGTTTAACGCATCAATCTATGGCAAAACAGCTCAACAAATTCGATATTGTACCACAAATCGAAAGCGGAAAACGTTACAATTGGCAGTTGGCACTCAACACAGGGCAGGCGGTTATGCTCAAAAAGCTGTACGCATTCAACGATGCGACAAAGTTAAGTATTGACTCGTTGGCAACGGCATTGGAAAAAAAGTATTCTGCGGACGAATCGGTAGAAGTGATTGAACGCTCAAAAGCATTTGGGCAAAGTGTTGCGGATGCTGTCTATTTGTGGTCAACTATAGATGGCGGTTTTCAAGGATATTTGAAGAACTTTCCTACGGATTTTGTCGTTCCGACAGGACCTGGTAAATGGACAGCACCCAAAAAAAGCCAGTCGAAATCGCAATTGCCTTTGCATCCGTATTGGGGCAGTAACCGCACATTTGTAGTGGCTGATGCGACCATACCTGTTCCTGAAATGATTCCGTATTCGGCAAGCAAGTTTTCACAATGTTATGCCCAGTTTTTAGAAGTTTATGCTAAAAACATAAGTTTGACGCAAGAAGAGCGTGAAATCGGGGCATGGTGGAGCGACGACCCTTCGGAAGTGTATAGTCCGCCCGGGCACTCTTATAATTTGGGTACAATTGCTATTCGCGCCGCAAAACCCAATTTGACCAAAGCGGCGGAGACGTATGCACGTATCGGTATGGGCGTTGCTGATGCATTTATAAATTGTTGGAAAGTGAAATATACTTATTTTAGCGAGCGACCTTCAACGTATATCCGAGACAATATTGATGGAACATTTGTTCAGTATTGGCCAGAGCCGCCGTTTCCAGCTTTTTCTTCGGGGCACTCAACACAGGCTTCTGCCGCAGCGACTGTCTTGACGAGTATTTATGGCGAGCCATTCCCTTTTACGGACAATACGCACGAAAATCGCGAACGAGATACGGCGCAAAAAGTAGATTTTAAACCCCGTAAGTTCAATACATTTGTGGAAATGGCAGAAGAATGTGGTTATTCGCGTATTTTGGGTGGTATTCACACGCAACAAGACAATGTGCAAGGGTTAGCTGTAGGTCGGAAAGTAGGGGTTAATATTAATACACTTAAGTGGCGGAAATAAAGTATTGAAGCTGTGTTATAATAATTTAGCTTAAAAATATTTTATAAAATACTGATTTTCAATTAAACATGAATCATCCCGAATTTTCTAACAAAATAAATTATCACTTGAAAAGCGTCAAATATCCCAATTCCGAAGGAATTAAATATGAATAACCGTAGAT
>JAYTMI010000128.1:0-4079 GCA_043728625.1 Saprospiraceae bacterium
GTACTATCAGGCGACCCGCGTGTATTCAAAGATGTCGTGAAACTCGATCAAATCAGCTACGAGGAAGCTGTCGAAATGACTTATTACGGCGCAACAGTCGTTCACCCACGTACTATTCAGCCTTTGATGGCTAAAAATATTCCGCTAAACGTCCGTTCATTCCTTGACCATGACGCTGTCGGTACCATCATTTCAGCAAAAGCCCCCCCTCAGTATCCACCGATTCTGATGGCTGAAAGACACCAAATATTTCTTAAAATATCCAATAGAGATTTTACTTTTTTAGTCGAATCACACATCCGTGATTTGTTTGAGATTTTTACTAAATACCATATTTTCATCAATCTGATGCAAAATTCAGGTGCGTATTTCTACATCAGCATGACTCATGCACCCGACCGCGAGCGTTTGCTTATGCGTGATTTAAGAGAAAAATTTGAGGTCGAAGAACATCCAAAATGTGATTTATTCACCGCTCGACACCCAACACCTGAAATCCAAGACACCCTAAAAGAAGGCAAACGTGTCTTATTTGAAAAAACAATTCCCGACACCTACCAAGTACTTGTTGGGTGAATTGGAGATTGGTTGATTGGGGATTGGTTACTGGTTTTGACGGATAACCCCCAATCCCCCGTTCGCCAATAACCAATAACTAATAACCAATATGGCTAAAGACATTGAAAATCAAGCAGATATAGAGTTGCTTGTCCGTACATTTTATGGTCGTTTGCTCGACGACCCGTTTATGTCCCCTTTTTTTGATGGCATAGATTTCGAGCATCATTTCCCACGTATGATAGCGTTTTGGTCATTTATACTGCTCAATACTGAGGGGTTCGGTGGCAATGTCTTTGATGCACATCGTCGTTTGGCGATTGATGAAAGGCATTTCGAACGTTGGATTTCGACGTTTCACGCAACGGTTGATGACTTATTTATAGGCAATGTCGCTGAAACAGCTAAAACTCAAGCGAGTGTGATTGGCTTTGGGTTTCAGTCGAAGATGCGGTTTTTGAGAGGCGAAAATACACTTTAAGATTTTAGGATAATAAGAACAAAGACGTTAAGATGCCGCTTTCGGTGTCTTAACGTCTTTGTTCTTATTATCCTAAAATCTTAAAACTATTTATTCTCCAACCGATTCATATCCGAATAAAAAATCAACATCCACTCATTGTCACGTTTCAAAAAGCGGCGCATAATGCCGTATTTCGATTTTTTTTCAATGATAATTTCATTCACCATAATCGGCATCGGCTGCTCAAATTCACGTATATATAAGGTATCGTTGAATTGAGCTAAACGGTGCATGACCCATTTATCCGGTGTCCAACGAAATTCGGAGACGTTTTTAACGCTATCAGAAAGATTACCCGAAGGAAAACCTTCAAGCGGAAACTGAATGTGCTTCAATTGGTAGGCTTTATCGTTGTGAAATTTATTATAAAACGTCACAAAGTCCTCGGAAAGTCCTTGTGCGTCTTGTTGCGACAATTTTACGTCCTGTTTACAACTGGTCAAAAACAAAACCACAGACCCTAAAATGGCCAATGACCAATGACCAATGACGTTCTGGCTAAGAATTTTTTTCGATTGCATAGACTAAAATATAATTTTTAATTTTTTGATAATAGATATCGAACTGATGTAAGAGATGGTCTTTTTCAAGAGACCCCTCAGTAATTTTCGTCGCGTGAGCCGTTTCTTTTGGCATAACGTCAAAAGGCTTAATTTTAAGGTGTTTCCTAAAATCCATCTCCTTATAACCATACGTTTTAAAAAGCGCTTCTTTCGCTCCCCAATAAACGTGAAGATGTTCTAAACGATTATTGAGGTCGAGGTTTTTAAATTTATGCTCATTCATAACCCGTGCTGCCACACGCTCAACTTTCGGCGTAAGATATTGAATATCAATGCCTACAACATGCTCACTTATGATACCCGCCACATAATCACCCGAATGACTTAATGATAAATGTAAATCTGAATCCTTAAAAAAAGGCTTGCCATTGTCATTTTTCACAATCGAAAAAGCCCAACCTGTTAGTTGCCTTAACAACAATTTTCCAGCCAATTTTTCCAATTTTTTACGCCCAGTCGCTGCTTCTATCTCAATGCGTTCTGAATCGGACAAAGGCAACTTCTGAAGAAAAAAATCTTCATCTTCTGTTAAGTGCCAGATACCCAATCGTCCATGTGGTTCTGTGATGATATATTCTTGTAGCGGCATTTTATGTAAGTAATTTTTGCGCGAAGCCGTAAAAGTACAACAAAGGTCTCAAATGAAACATCAAACGTCAAAAACCAAAAACTTTGAAGTCGGTAACAATTCCGCTTCTAAGTTTTCTATCTTTGTCAATTTTTAAATAACAAATATGCTAAAAAAAGTATTGCTCACAGGAGCAGATGGATTTCTTGGTAACAATATCGTGAGAGAATTATTGAATCGTGGTTACGAAATCAAAGCCTTTATAGAACCTTCTCGACAGCCTAAAACCCTTGATGGATTGCCCAATTTGACGTTTTTTCGAGGCGATTTGTTGAATCCAACCGATGTGGAACAAGCGATGGAAGGCTATCCTTTCGTCATTCATGCAGCAGCAAACACAACCGTTATTCCCGCAAGGTCTGAAATCATTCGGCGGGTCAATCTCGACGGCACACGTCATATTATTGCAGCAGCGATTAAACATAAAATTCAGCGATTGGTGTTCATCGGAACAGCAAATACCTTTGGTTTTGGCACTAAAGAGCAGCCTGGATATGAAGGTTTGCCTTATAGTGGCGCACAATATCGTTTGGATTATATGGACAGTAAATATGAAGCGTTTCTGGAATTGATGACAGCCGTGAATGAGCAACAACTACCAGCTGTTGTCGTCAATCCAACTTTCATGCTCGGACCTTATGATGTCAAACCGAGTTCAGGGGCGATGATTGTCAACCTTTATCAAGGCAAAATACCCGGCTATTCAAGCGGTGGGCGCAATTATATTTACGTCAAAGATGCCGCTTGTGGCGTGGTCAATGCCTTAGAAAAAGGTAAAATTGGCGAAAGTTACATCTTGGGCAACGTCAATTTGTCCTACAAAGAAGCCTTTTTTCTCATTGCTGACACGATTGGGGCAAAACGTCCGTCCATCTATTTCCCAGTATTTGTCACCAAAGCGTTTGCGTTATTGTTGACTTTTATTGCCAAAACACAAGGAAAACTGCCCAATATCAGCTACCCAATGGCTAAAATTGGTTGCGATGGGCATTATTTTACAGCCGCCAAAGCCATTCGAGAAATTGACTTGCCACAGACCCCCCTCAGTATAGCCATCCGTGAATCGTATGAATGGCTACGGGACAATGGTTATTTGGATAAAAAATAGAAATTTATGTTTAAAAATAAAGTCATCATCATCACTGGCTCAGGTGGCGGCATAGGCAAAGCAACGGCTATTGAATTTTGTAAAAATGGTGCATCTGTCATGTTAAATGGGCGAAATGCCGAAAAATTAGCCCAAACAGAAATTTTACTGAGGGGTATGGGCTTCACCGTTTCCTCTTTTACAGCCGATGTAACAGACTTCTCTGAATGTCAAAAATTGGTCGAAAAGACCTTAAATACCTTTGGTCGGCTTGATGTTATAGTGACCAATGCCAGCCTTTCGATGCGCGCGCGATTCGACGAAATGACACCTGAAACCTTTAAAAAAGTTTTGGATAGCAATATTTATGGTTCTATAATGCCTGTTAAAGCGGCACTTGATGACTTGATAGCGACAAAAGGCAGTATCGTTTTCATCGGTTCAGTCGCTGGTTTTTATGGTTTGCCAACGGCTTCTGCCTATTCGACAGGTAAAACGGCTTTGACCGCTTTGAGCCAAAGCCTTCGGGCAGAACTGACTCCAAAAGGCGTTCATGTCGGTATCGTCTATGTTGGTTTTACTGAAAATGACGATGATAAACTCGTTTTAGATGCCGACGGTCAACTCGTTCCCGTTGCGCCCCGTTTGAAATGGATTCAACAAACGCAAGTGCAAGTTGCTCAATCTATTGTTAAATTAACAATTAAGCGTAGAAACCGC
>JAYTMI010000129.1:0-2131 GCA_043728625.1 Saprospiraceae bacterium
CCGTCAGTATATACTTTCTCGCGCAAAAGGTCTATCATCAACTGCGTCCGTTTGTCTCTACCTGTTTTATTGAGGTGATACGCCGTATCAAAGTAATCTGTATCAGGCAACACAAAGGTTTTTGGTGTATTGATAATCGGACATTTCAGTTGCTTCTGAAACTGCTCTTGGTACTGCGTAATGACATCTTCGTTAAGATTGTATTCAGATTGCATATACGTCGGAAAGGTGTAATAAACCTTTGCCCCGCGCTGTTGTACTTGTTCAATAAAGCCATTGAGTGCATTTATCACCTCGCTGTAATCTTTAAAATTTATTTTTCCTCTGTCTGTTTGGCTTGCGGGTTGCGGCTGATTGAGATGCGCTACCATATCGCCTTCTGCTGAAAAACCATCACGACGATACACATTTTCATTTGGATTCAAAACGGCGGCAAAGAACAGCGAACTGACACACCGTTGCCAATTGATACCAATTAAACGCAGTTTATCATTAAAAGAATCGTCCAAATAGTGCGCCGCTTGTGGGTTGATGTCCACCAATTGAGAATACAACTTGGTGTCGCCTTTTTTGGTCAAACCATATTCGACGCATAAAATAATGTTGTCGCCTTGTTTAATCAAGTTTTTAGCTTCATTGAGTCCAAAAGCAACACCCAAGCCAGCATGAAGACCCATATTGACAATCCCAACGTGCAGCGAATCGCTCATGCGCTTGCTGTCCAAGCCAAAAGCCAAGTTTGAACCCCCTACAAAAACCAAACGTGGCGTAGGTAATTCTGCCAATCGTTTCTCTTTCTCTATCGTTGCACCTACAAAGACGTTTGTATTCCGTATTCTCGGTGCAACGAAGGCTTGTAATAAGAAACAAAAGCCGACTGTCAAAGCGACAAAAGCGACTATTTTTAGAAAGAACTTTATAAGCATGGTATTATTCATTTGTGTGTGAAGATTGTGTGAAGATTTAGTAAATTTTTAAAATTTACTAAATCTCTAACCCCATCCATACCCCCTCAGTATAATCGCAAAAATCTACTTTAAACTGTGATTAGAATTGAAAATAAATAAACTGTTGATTCTGCTCAAACGCCCCGAACAATAATATCGTGATGCCAAGTAACACATACACACTCCAACGCACATAAACGGGCTTCACATCCAACCAAGTGATGAGCGATTTGCCGCGTTGCAACCACTCTGTCATCACTAAAATCAACAAGGCTATGAAAATGATTTGCAAATCGAACTTAGCGATTGCCAACTTCGAGAATAAGCCTTGTATTTTGAAACCATGCGTCATATTGGTCAAGATATAAAAAGCATCGTCCACGCTTTTGGCTCTAAAAAACACCCAAGTCAAGCAAATCAACGTGAATGTGAATGTCCCTTGAATGAATTTCAATAATAAGGGAAAACGATTGAGTTTTACTAATTCTACAACTTTGCCTAAGGGTTTTGTCAACCACAACTCAATAATCAGATACAAACCGTTCAAGCCGCCCCAAATCACATACGTCCAGTTTGCGCCATGCCATAAGCCGCTTATCAAGAAAGTGACCATCAAATTGAAGTATAAACGCCCTTTTGACACCCTTTTGCCACCCAATGAGATGTATAAATAGTCCCGAAACCATGTTGAAAGAGAGATGTGCCATCGTTTCCAGAACTCTGAAATAGACTTTGAAAAGTAAGGTCTGTCAAAATTCTTCATCAATTTGAAACCCATGACTTGTGCCGAGCCAATGGCAATATCAGAATAACCCGAAAAGTCGCAATAAATTTGAATCGCAAAGAAAACCGTCGCTACGATGAGTGCCAAACCTTCAAAATCCTGTGGATTGTCATAGACTCGATTGACGGTACTTGCCAACCTATCGGCAATGACCACTTTTTTGAACAAGCCCCACGCCATGAGTTTCAAACCGTCCGTTACCCGCTTGTAATCGAAGTTGTGTTTTTCATAAAACTGGCGCAAGATGTTTTGCGGACGTTCAATCGGTCCAGCGACCAATTGCGGATAAAACATGACGTATAAAGCATAAATGCCAAAGTTCTTTTCAACTTTTTGATGCCCACGATACACTTCAATCGTGTAACTCATGGCTTGAAAGGTATGAAAAGACAAGCCAATC
>JAYTMI010000130.1:0-2648 GCA_043728625.1 Saprospiraceae bacterium
TCAAGAGCATCGTAACGATAGTCGGGTTCTAAGTCATGAAGACCGTTTGTATTGTCAGTATAAGCTGTGATAGTCCATTCTGCAACGTTTCCTGCCATATTATATAGCCCATAATCGTTAGGGAAATAAGCATCTGCTTTTACGGTGTACATACCACCATCTTCTGGATAATTACCACGTCCAGGCTTAAAGTTTGCCAACAAACAACCTTTTGAGTTGCGGGTATAATAACCACCCCAAGGATAAGGCGCTAGATCATGACCACCACGAGCCGCATATTCCCACTCAAACTCCGTTGGAAGTCGGAAATCCTCTGTGTTCACGTCTTTACTGCCGCGATAAGTATTCCAAAGTTTTGTACGCCACCAACAGAAAGCACGTGCCATATGCCAATTCACACCTATAACAGGGTAGTCATCGAAGGCAGGATGCCAAAAGTAGTTACGTGTCATTGGTTCATTGTAAGAATATGCAAAGTCGCGAATCCAGCTAAGTGTGTCAGGATAGACGATTACTTTCTTTTTTACAATGAACTCTTGACGTGAATAACGCTTGCTTTGGTCTTTCGTATCAACAGGGCGTTGCCAGTTGCCATTATAATGCGCCGCTTTTTGCCAGTCGTAGTATTCATACTCAACGACAAATTTCTCTGCATTATACTCCGTTCTACCGTCAAACTTGTCTTTACCTTGGTAAAACAAATCTGCGAGCGTTTCGTCCTCCCAATCTATTTCCTGTTCCCAGTCAACGATTTGTTTGCCGTCATCACCCTCGATATAGTGGTCGAGTTTGGTGTGAGCTAATGAGTCACGCACCCATTCTATGAATTGGCGATACTCGTTGTTCGTAATTTCCGTATCGTCCATAAAGAAACCCTGTATAGAAACAGATTTAGGACGATTAACGTAACTACGGCTCATATCCTCGTCACTTGGTCCTGCATGGAATTCCCCAGAAGGAATATAGACCATGCCGAAAGGATTAATCCCTTTCCAAGTCGGGCGATCTTTCGCGCCTAATAGCTGACCGTTCTCTTTTTTGCCACACGAAGCCCAAGTAAGGCCCAAGGCAACCAGCATAAGAAGAAGTGCTTTTGATTGTCTTTTCATTGCTTTAATTCTCGATTATCCCTCAATTTTGTGAAATGCCAGGCTGTCCCTTTTGAAAAAAACGCCCAAATATAGAATGTTTTGCAGAGATACAATAACTGAATAAGTTTTTGTTTATACAATTCGTTGATTTACAAACTATATCCTTTAAAATGTCATAAAAAAACGATGCTTCTGACAATTAAGTATGTTCTAAGTCATTTTTTTGTGACTATTATTTTAAAAAAATTGTAAAATATCCTTTTTCTTAATGCGTCAAAATCCCTTTCTTACCTTTTGTAAGTTCAAAATTTAAAAACGTGGATTGTAAATTATTGGTGGTAATTTCCCTCTCCCAAATTCTTTGCCAATATTGTACTGCAACACAATTTCATGTCCACCTTGCGTCACATTTTTTAATGTTGATATCGTGATATCATACGCATAAGCCAACATTATTTTTGAACTCAACTTGAAACCACCAAAAATTGTAGCGGCATCTTGCGTTGTTTTACTAAAACCTCTGAACGAACCACCTAGAAAAAAATTATCATTTAAACGCATAAAAGTTGAAAATTCTGCTTGAGTTTGTATGCCATCAGAGCGAATCATTACTGAGGGGTGCAAACTTAGGCTACTCATCAAATCAAACCGAGTAGCCGCATAAGCCGAATAATGACGCTTTAAACTTACCTCAGTCACCTTTTGACTGACTAAAGAGAGTGTCGGTTGGGTCAAATCCCCTAAAAAAATACCCGCATCAATTTTTTCACTTTTGAAAAAGACACCTGCATCAAACGTTGTTACCATACCATTTAGTGCAGCGGTGTTCAATATCTTATCTTGATGGTCAATCACGCCTTGATTGTAGTCGCCATTGGGTGTACGCAATTTTGCACCGTCTATTGTCCCTTGAAGGATGCCGCCTGCAACACCAACCGATAATTGAACATCGCCTAATTTTTTTATATAATTATACGTAAATTTGGCACTCAAACCATTGCGTGCACCAATACTTTCATTGGTTACTTGAAATCCTACACCACTACTTATTATACAAAGTGGCAACGACACATTAATATATTGTGTCTGAGGGCTGCCTGGCAAACCCACCCATTGAGACCGAAAACCGCCCGTCGCAACAAGGGTTTTATCCAAACCGCCTGCGGCAGGGTTTTCACCATAAGGATTGAGCATATATAAACTGAATTGCGCGGGCTGTTGCGCCACAACGACACTCATTTGAAACATTAAGAGACAAAAAATGTAAATATTTTTCATGGTTCATACATTTAAATTCGTCTTTTTAGAAAACAAGATTTTATTCGTTATTCACAGTGTTTTTTGCATATCTTCAACCTTTTGAATGGGCATTTTACAAGCATAATTTTGGCAAATATAAATCAACGATTGCCCCCCCTCAGTATCACCGCTTCGACCCAACAAAAGCGGGAACGTTGTATCTTCCTCAACGCTCGACATCAGGATTTTATTTGGTAAAAAAAGTGCATTGATGTCTTTACTTTTTGAATGTGCATCCGCACCGACAACGGCAATTTC
>JAYTMI010000131.1:0-5136 GCA_043728625.1 Saprospiraceae bacterium
TTAAAAGTTCCCCGAACATGGTACTCGAACCCATTTGCTGCGTCATTCGGTTTTAAACACCAACGCTTTACATGGTGATTGTCCTCAGAATGACAAAAATTATTAGAAGGAAGGAATTTGTTTTACTAAAATGTATTTTTAAGGTTTAAAAGTAGTATAAAAGTCATTATAGTTCAAATTTTGGCGATTATTGTTGTAACATTTCCCTTTATCGCTGCCTTACCTTTGTGTCATTAAATAATAGCAATTGTCCCTTTTTACTGAGGGGGGTAATTTTAAAAAAAATAAAAAAATGGAAATGACAATGATGCCAACAATGACTCCTACGATGATGCCCAATAAAAATCACGCCGACATACCAGGCAATCCTTCAACTGCCACAAGCAGCAAAGTGATGTTGCGGACAAGTCTTACTGAGGGGTCTCCTTTGCGCGTTTTGAACGAAGCCGATTGGCAATTTTGGCTTGAAAACGGTTATGTGGTTATCAAAAATGCTGTGTCCCGTGAGCAAGCCTTGACAACTGCCGCTTTTTTGTGGGAATTTGAAGAAAAAGACCCCAATGACCCTAAAACATGGTACACGCCAGCGCGTGCCGAAATGAAAATGAAAGAATTGACCAACACAGGCATGGTTGAGGTCTATAACAATCAACATTTGTGGAACAACCGACAAATGAAGCGTGTTTATGACGCTTTTGTAGATATTTGGGGTACCGAAAAGCTCTGGGTGACGATTGACCGCGCAAATCTGAATTTCCCATTGCGTCCCGGTTTTGAATACAAAGGTTTTATCCACTGGGACTACGACCCTGAAACGAAACCGCAAAATGTACAAGGCGTTTTGGCTTTGGCTGACCAAATGGACGAAAATATGGGCGGTTTTCAATGTATTCCCGAATTATTCAAAACGTATGATACGTGGAAATTGACACAGCCCGAAGACCGCAACCGTTTTAAACCTGACACGTCCGCGTTTGAAGGTCAATTCGTAAAAGTGAAAATGGAAGCAGGTGATTTGTTGATTTTTAACAGCAGTCAGCCACATGGTATTCGTCCGAACAATTCTAAGGACAAGGTGCGCATCGCTCAATATATTTCGATGATGCCCGCCGAAGAGGACAATGCCGCTTTGCGTGATTGGCGCATCAACTCTTGGAAAAATCGTATCGCACCCGAAGGGTATGCATTCCCTGGCGACCCGCGCAATTGGGAACAAACGAAATACGATGCGGCGGTTTTGAATGACTTAGGAAAGAGACTTCTAGGGCTTGAAAACTGGTAATTTTGTTCTAAAATAATCATTTATAAAGTCAAAACAATGCAAAATCAACAACTCTACACCATCCTCAACAACGGCATAAAAATGCCTCTTTTAGGTCTCGGTGTCTATGATATGTACAAAAAAGAAGCAGAACAAGCTGTTTTATGGGCTTTGGAAACGGGCTATCGGCTCATTGATACCGCAGCCATGTACTTGAATGAAACCGAAATTGGCAATGCCGTTCGTCAAAGCAGTATTGACCGAAAGGATATTTTTATCACGACCAAAGTACACGACAACGACCAAGGTTTTGATAAAACACTAAAAGCTTTTGAGGTCAGTTTGAAAAAACTGAAGGGTGATTATATTGACCTTTATTTGGTTCACTGGCCCTTAAAAGCGACGCGTAAAGAGACTTGGAAGGCTTTGGAACGGCTTTATACTGAGGGGTCGGTTCGAGCGATTGGCGTTGCCAATTATTTACTGCCTTTTTTAAATGAATTAGAAACGTATGCGAACATCGTTCCTACGGTCAATCAAGTCGAATTCAGTCCGTATTTGTATCTTAGAGACTTGAAAACATATTGTGATGAGCGAAAAATCCAGTTGCAAGCCTATACACCTTTGGTGCGTGGACAGAAAATGAATGACCCTAAATTGGTCGCTGTTTCTGAAAAATATGGCAAAACATCGGCTCAAATCATCCTCCGTTGGGCATTGCAACATGGCGTTTCGACGATTCCAAAATCAGCTAATTTGAAGCGGATTCAAGAGAATTTTGATGTTTTTGACTTTAATATTAATTCTGTTGATATGGATTTGATAGATGGTTTTAATGAAAATTTGAGGGTTGTGGAAGACCCGATGGATTGGTGGTAGAGAACTACAACCCCATCCGCTCATACAACCATTTTAACTTAGCTGTATAATGTTTTTCAGGCAAAGCATGACCACTTTGAGGATACAATTTGAAAGATTTATCCGTCGAAGACAAATTGTTATAGGCTGCGAAATTGATAGCACCGGGACATGTGTCGTCGAACAAACCCACACCCATAAAAACAGGGCAAGTTACTGAGGGGGCTAAATTTTTGATGTCAATATAGTCCAAAGTCTTCAAAATCGTGTCCATTTTGCGGAAATGCGTAATAGAATACAACTTAAACTCATCGGAAGGCCAGCGAGCGATATTGAAATAATTTCTAAAATCACTTAAAAAAGGCACATCAGAGAGGCAGTATTTGATACGGTTATCGAGGGCGGCTGTTGCAATACTCAACGCACCGCCTTGACTGCCACCTTCGACGACAAGCCGTGTGGCATCCACTTCTTCTCGGCTTGCTAAAAAGTCAACAGCACGAATGCAATCCATATATGCACCCCGATAAATGTACTTTTCAGGCTCGTTGATACCCGTCAATAAGTAACCAGGGAAGCCAGGATTGACATCGTCGCGGCTATTGCCATGACCTCTAATGTTTAAGAAAAATTGTGCAAATTGTGGATTGTCAATATCAAAAGGCATCATAACCGACGAGTAGCCTTGAACATGTAGTATGGCGGGCAGATTCTTTTTGCCTTTCGGTACAGTGTAGTAGCCCCGCACCCGTACATTGCCCAAGGAGCGCATTTCAACTTCAAAAACATCGGTTTTTTTAGTTGCATACTGAGGGGTCGGTGTGAGTTTAAAGTCAGGTGCAACAGAGTCAAGTTGCTCCCGTGCTTCGAGCCAATATTTTTTGAAATCTTCGGGTGGCGTTGGTGCTGAAATCGCTTTGGTGGGTTCGTAGGCGAAGCCACATTTCTGCGTCAGTTTATTGCCTTTATTGTCTTCAAAAACGCAGTAAGCGATATAAAAACCAACTTCGTTGATGTCAAATTCCATTGTTGGAATACTGACCGTTTGACCTTTTTTAACATTCACTCTTTCAGATTGCGTGTCCACGACTTCGCCCGTAAAACGTTTAATATCAATGGTTAAAGTGCCGCTAAGGCTTTCATCCGCATCATTTTTGAGTTTGATATTTATGCCGACAGGCTTCTCAGCATCAAAAGCATTGGATGGCTCATTGTTTTCAATTTTAATATCAAAACGCTGCTGCCAAGTCATGGGTTCAAGCTGATATTCACCTTCAAACATGCCACCGCCACGACCTGAATCGTGCACACGAACAGCAATAGTGTTCGGTTTTTTCCAGTTTATGAGGTTTTTAGGGATAAAATAGACGCGATCAACGTCCCAAGCGGTTTCTGCATTTGGCGGCATTTTGCCTGTTGCACCGATTTTCACGCCATTAAAAAACGTCTCGTCGGCATCATCAATTTTACCCAAACGCAAGACCAAAGAACCTTTTCGCCGCACCGCTCTTCGCATCGCCCGAGAATCCAAAACGATTGTTTTGCGATACCAACCGAAGCCATCGTAACCCGCTTCTACTGCTTCCCAAGGCTTACCGACCTCAATCGGCTGCCAATTTGTGTCGTTATACTGAGGGGTCGCCCACGTGCTGTCATCGCCTGTTTGGAATTTCCAATTACCTGTTGTGATGTCAATAGGTTGTGCTTCAATTTTTGCAAAGCCCAAAAATGAATAGATAAAGTTGAGAATAGCTGTGAACATCAATGTTTTGAATTTCATTGTTTTACAAAATTTTGAAGCGAAGCTAAAAAGAAGTTTGTTTTTTGAGAAATTAAAGCCAAAAGTCGTCTAAAATGGCTGAAAATATTTAAATATAAAAATAACATAGGTGTTTTATAATATTGCCACTTTTTAGATTTAAAAGGTATTTTTTTAGAAAGCGTTGTTAATTTTATTTTTTATGATACACCTTAAATAGTAATTTTCATAAATTTGTTTGTCATTAAAAAATCAATATTTGTCATAAGTAAATTTTCAAAAAAAAATGCAAACAAAGTTTAACTTCGCTACACGCTACACGCTAAGCACAATTGTTTCAAAAACAACGCTTTTAAGGCTATTTTCCTTTTTGCTTGTTTCCCAATACAAGCGTTTTCCATTAAAAGTTTCTTCAAAAATGTCCGAACGGTTGCGGCATCGTCTCTTTCTCATTGCGGTCATACTGTGTCCTAACACAATAGGGGCAAGGCAATTCACACAATGAATTGCCTTGCCCCTATTGTGTTTACCAATACTCATTAATCCATTTAAGCCTATTTTTTAAATCAAATTTCTTTACCACTTAAAATTCAATTTTTATGAAAACTAAACTATTATCGCTGTTATATGCAACAGCGTTATTTACATGTTCAATAGTTAGTGCCCAAAGTGGCTCTGACTTATTTTCCCCAGACAATGGTAATTGACTTTCGGGATTATCATCTGAAATGCGTACAAAATTATCGAAGATTGAAAGAGACCCTGCGACTAAATTTGCTGCTTATTTCAAAGTGGGCAAAATTTCAAAGTTGCAAAAACAGGGTAAACTTAAATTCTCTCTGCCTAATGTGAATGGACAACTAACGGCAGCTGCCAGAAATGTTGAAGCCTTTTCCGATAATAACTATCTTTGGGAGGGCGTTATCGAAAATGGGCAAGGTAATATTACAATTCGGTGCGAGGAAGGAAAAACCTTTGGTTTTATTCATTACTTGAATGAAAGGACTGAAACCAATGAATTATATTCACTTTATGGTTTAACGAACGATTTAAGTCTTATGATACAAACATCCAAGCATGGTTCATGTGGTGTTGTACAGAATGAAAGTACGCATAGAGTGTCTGAAAATAATAGGGCTACCAATATCGAAAATCGAAGCGTTGTCAGTTGCACAATTAGCGGCATACGCGCATTGGTTTTGACAACATCGAATGCGAGAAATGCTGTTTCTAATATCAATCAATGCGCCCAAATGGG
>JAYTMI010000132.1:0-9651 GCA_043728625.1 Saprospiraceae bacterium
CTTCCATACCAACAAGACCTATGCTTAGTTGCGTTTCTCGACGTTCATTATTGCCTTTTCTCATCCCTATATCCATGACAGAAGTCAACGCACCGCCCAAATCTGACGACATTGCGCCCTTATGAAGTTGCGTTCCAGCCATCACATTAAAGCCTGGAATCAGCACACCACCGCCGTTGAGGGTCGCTTGGTCGCTGCGCGTTCCTGCATTAGATAAATGATTTGGATTGACAACCTCAGCACCTTCCAAATACCATTGAACCATATTGGGCGACGAACCCCGCACACTGATATTATTGCCTTGGTCATTCGTCGTTGCCGCCCCTGGCAAGTAGGTAATGAGCCGTGCAGGGTCATTAAAAGTGGCAGGATAACGGCTCAAACGCTCGTTGCGAATGCCATTGATAGGATCAAAATACTGTTCACGTTGAGCGGTCACGACAAGCGTTTCTGTATTGATTGCCAATGGTTTAAGTGCTATATCAAGCACCATTTCTTTTCCTGATTCTAACAAAATATCAGGCACGACGAGGGTTTCAAAACCGACGAAGCTGATACGTAAAACATGTCGTCCAACGGGTATTTTTTCCAAGCGAAACACCCCCTCAGTATCAGAGGCAGTTGTGAGGCTTTCATTATCCAAAACGACCGCCGCTTCAACAAGTGGCTTTTGCGTTTCTGCGTCAATTACTTTTCCACGAATGGTTTGAGTGATTTGAGCAAAAGAATGAATTGGCGTTAAAAACAAACCAACAAAAATGATTGAAAGTATAGGAATTCTTAGCATAAGTAGTTTTTTAATTATTTTGATTTTTGGCAAAAGTAGTCAGCCACGTCGAAAGTCGTGATTTATTATTGTCAAAATATGACCATGTTTTAACTTGATTTCAATCACAAAAAAACCGCCGAAAAATCTAAGGTTTTTCGGCGGTTTTTATTTTTTATATTCCTAAAATTTTTCGATTCACTTTTTCATCAGGCGCAGCACCCGCAAAGTCATCAAATGCTTTTTCTGTTACATTGATGATATGACTTTTAATAAAAAGTGCACCTTCTGCCGCACCCTGTTCAGGTGATTTGATGCAACATTCCCATTCCAAAACAGCCCAACCATCGTAATTGTATTGCGATAATTTTGAAAAAATAGATTTAAAATCCACTTGTCCGTCGCCCAAAGAACGGAAACGACCTGCGCGGTTTGTCCAGTCTTGATAGCCGCCATACACCCCTACTCTGCCTGTTGGATTGAATTCAGCGTCTTTAACGTGGAACATTTTGATGCGCTCGTGATACAAATCAATGTATTCGAGGTAATTCAATTGCTGTAAAACAAAGTGGCTTGGGTCGTACAACAAGTTAGCCCGCTTGTGATTTTTCACTTTATCGAGGAACATTTCGAAAGTTATACCATCATGCAAGTCTTCGCCTGGATGAATTTCGTAACAAACGTCAACGCCACTTTCGTCAAATTTATCCAAAATCGGCTTCCACCGATTTGCCAATTCGGTGAAACAAGTCTCCACCAAACCTTGCGGACGTTGAGGCCAAGGATAAACCGTATGCCACATTAAAGCTCCGCTAAATGTTGCATGAGCTGCAAGCCCTAAGTTTTCACTCGCTTTCGCTGCCCAAAGGAGCTGTTGAACTGCCCACTTTTGACGTTCCGCAGGTTTGCCTTTAACTTCATCTGGAGCAAAATTATCGAACATGGTGTCGTAGGCTGGATTTACAGCTACGAGTTGCCCCTGCAAATGCGTCGAAAGTTCTGTGATTTGTAAGCCAAAACTTTGGATTTTGCCTTTCAATTCATCACAATACGTTTTAGACTCGGCAGCTTTTTGTAAGTCAATCAAGCGGCTGTCCCAAGTTGGAATTTGCACACCTATATACCCTAAGTTGGCTGCCCATTGGCAAACGCCTTCGAGTGTGTTGAACGGTGCGGTATCGCCCATAAATTGAGCGAGGAAAATAGCTGGACCTTGGATGGTTTTCATAAAATAAAGATTGGATTTTAGTTGTAAGATTTTTACCCCTCAGTAAAATGAATAAATTTTAAGGTAAAAGTAAAAAAAAAAAGCGTTCCAACATCCCAAAACCCTCAAAATACTGAGGGGTCTTTTTTGGAACATTGGAACGCTGTGTGATGATGCTTTGACCTTTGAATTCAATCAATATCACCCATTGGGTAATAAATTTTTTCGTACATCTCAACGAGCTCGCAAATAAGTTCGCGTTCGTCAATATCGTTACAAACGATAAAATCTTGGTGCATCAAATTGTGTACTTGTTGCAGTGCAATATCATATTGCTCCTGCACGCGCATCGTGTCCAACATAATTTGTAAATTTTAGGCGATAGTTAGAAATTTAAGTTTAATGACTCGCTAAAATTACACCATTTTTAGGAAAGATGAAGAATTAAAATGTAAAATTCCTTAAAACCCAGTCATTTTGTTTGTTTCAACCCTCCATTTACCGTTTTTTGTTCTTAATCAACGGCAATCCATTTACTTTTTTTATTGGATTCGACGACTTTATAAATAAATTTCATCCCCCGGACACCATCTGATACTGAGGGGTAGTCATAAATTGGGTCTTGCGCTTCGCCTTCTAAATGTGCTTGAATATGTTTCGCAAAATTGCGATAGACATTGGCAAAAGCTTCCAAATAACCTTCAGGATGCCCGCCAGGTATGCGTGTATGTGCATTAGCCACTTCGGGCGGTGTCATAGCTGGATAAAGAAAACTTTGCCCTGCGCGCAATATCTCTTTTGGTCTATCCAACCATTTGATTATCAGGGAATTAGGATTTTCTTGATGCCATTCCAAAGCACCCTTTTCACCCCAAACACGGATATTTAAGCCATTCTCCTCTCCTACCGATATTTGAGAACAATGCAAAATACCCTTAGCACCATTGTCAAAACGGAGCAAAACATTGGCATCATCGTCCAATTGTCGCCCCTCGACAAAGATTGATATATCCGCGAAAAGTTCTTTGATTTTCAAACCTGTGATGTACTCTGCGAGGTTTTCGGCATGTGTACCAATATCACCTAATGCACCCGCAATACCCGATTTTGAAGGGTCAGTTCGCCAAGACGCTTGTTTTGAAGCATCGTTTTCTTCCCGCTTTGTGGCGAGCCAACCTTGCGGATATTCGACAACAACCTTTCGAATATTGCCAATATCGCCATTTTTGACCATCACTCGGGCTTGTTTGACCATCGGATAACCTGTATAATTATGCGTCAAAGCGAACAACATCCCCGATTTTTCAACGATTTTTTCTAACTCGAAGGCTTCATCGAGATTAAAACTGAGAGGTTTATCACAAATGACATGAAAGCCATTTTCCAAAGCCATTTTTGTCGGCGCAAAGTGAACATGATTCGGTGTCACAACACTCACAAAGTCCATCCGCTTGTCCGCAGGCAATTCTTTTTCCGATTTTATCATCGTTGCAAAATCAGGATACACTCGTTTGGGGTCTATATACAATGCCTCTCCTGAACGACGAGACCGTTCAGCATCGCTTGAAAATGCACCACAAACGAGTTCAATTTGTCCATCTAAGGCTGCTGCCATGCGGTGAACGCCACCTATAAACGCGCCTTCACCACCGCCAACCATGCCCATTCTTATTTTTCTTGACATATATTCTGAATTGAATATTTATTTAAAAAATCAACACATATACATAGGACACATAGTTTTTGTTCCTTACAGGATGACAAAAGGAAAAAACTATGTGTCCTATGTGGCTCGTATGTGTTAAACCGTTACCCAAGCCTGTTTTTTATTACTTTCCAAAATGCGTTCACAAATCAACAACTCCCGATAACCATCTGCGAAAGTTGGAAACGTCGGATTTTCAGGTTGTTTGCCTTCGGCAATAGCCGCATAAACCTCTTTGAACATCTGCTTCGATGTATCTGGAAACCCCTCATTGTGTCCGCCAGGGAACGTCATCAAGGCACGTGCTTCGGGATATGCCAAAGACGGATCGCGCATTAACGACTCGTTGTAGCCGTTGCGGTTGCCTATCCACATTTCGTTTGGTGATTCAGAATTGAAAGCAAAAGTCTTTTTTGAGCCTGAAATCTCCAATTTTAATTGATTTTTACGCCCCGCAGATACTTGTGAAACCGTTACAGAACCACGATTGCCATTGTCAAATCGGAGTAAAACATTGGCGTGGTCTTCGGTTGTAATCGGCACATCAGCGTAGTCTTCGGGTTGCAACATTTTGCCCGAATACGTTTCAACTGGTTTCAAAGGCTTCTTACGGGTTTTGTGAATCGTGTTAAAATCTGCCATCACTTCCACCGTTTTCAGACCTGTGATATACTCAATAACGTCCATCAAATGCGAGCCAATATCGGCTATTGCCCTTGAATCACCTGATTTATCAGGCTCTAAACGCCAGTTGTAGTCTGTTTCATAAAACAACCAATCCTGCAAATACGAACCGATGATGGAATAAACATCACCCAAATCGCCTTTTTCACGCATCGTTTTCATCTGACGCACCAATGGATAATAACGCAAATTGAAATGTACTGCATTGACCAAGCCTGTTTGCGCTGCAAGGGC
The DNA here is from genome assembly GCA_043728625.1 of Saprospiraceae bacterium. Lineage (GTDB taxonomy): Bacteria > Bacteroidota > Bacteroidia > Chitinophagales > Saprospiraceae > JAAFJT01. The sequence goes on from JAYTMI010000132.1 coordinate 4,597, forward strand.
AACCAACTCCTCCGCTTCGTGTAAGTCTTTAGCCAATGGTTTTTCGCAAATCACGTGTTTTCCAGCCAATAAAGCGGCTTTTGACTGTGCATAATGCAGAAAATTGGGTGTACAGATATGCACCGATGTAATATCATCCTGCTTCAACAAATCGTCGAAAGTATAGGCGCGGGCGATGCCCAATTGTGCCGCTTTTTCTTTTGCCAATTCGATAGTGACTTCGCACAAAGCGGCTACTTCTACATTTGGCAAACGGCGTAAAGCCTCTATATGTGCGGGTCCGATAAACCCTGTTCCGACAACGCCAACTTTGATTTTGCTCATAATGAGTATGGTTTATTATTTTAACTAATTGATTTTTAAGCAATTTCTTATGTTTTCAATTTAATTTCTTAATATCTGAACCGCCTGTTATACTAATCATTTGATAGATAGCAATTTCATTAAGTCTTAAAAGTCTATCATAAGCGGGCGTTTGTAACTTTATCAGTTCTGCATTCATGGCTTCCATATTACTTAATACGATAAGTTGTTCGATTGTTGAATCATCTCTGATATTGCCTTTTTTATCTGGATTTTGCTCACGCCACTCTTTGGCTGTTAAGCCAAAAAGAGCTTTATTGAGCATATCGGCTTCATTGGCATAAATAAAACCTTCTTGATTTTTAGCCAGTTTTGGGGGTATTAAGTTTTCTTTGACGGCATCTGTATGAATTTTATAGTTTGTTTTGGCTAAAAAACGGGATAGATTCCATTCAGAATTAAGCTTTAGTTGCTCTTCTTCTTTGAGACGTTGGTAATCTCTTATAAGATAAAGTTTGAATTTCGGGCTAATCCACATACCAAACTCAAATGCGATATCTTTGTGGGCATACGTTCCGCCATACCTTCCCGTAGTGGACTTAATAGAGATTATATTGCATTTTGCAGCCAATTCTTTAACGCTTACTTTAAAACCATTCAAACCTGACCTATTTTCAATTATGGCGAATTCGCCATAATTAAAAACAGGATTGTACATCTCCTCCCAAACCTTGATATATTCAAGCGTATTGCGATTACGCAACCAATCCGAAATATGAAAATCACCATCTTTCCCTTTTAGCATATCTGTCAAAGAAATACAGTCATTATCATTTTCCTGTAAAATACTAATTTCAGTATTCTCAACAGTGATGGTTTTTTTGGTCATATTTTAAAATTTTAGTTGAGTAAGCCCCCCTCAGTATCAGCCGCATTTATCAGACGCATTTTACCATCGGCAGTTGACATACGAAGGGGTACAAATTGTAAACCAGCTGGCTGATATAAAATTCAATCAACTTTTGTTCGTTAAAATAAAAAACCTTGCGTCAAATTTTTGAAATTTGACGCAAGGGGAACAACTAAACTAAGCGGTTTTCGCCTTTTTTTGCCAAAAATACAAAATAGTGAAAGCAAAAACCAGAATCAAAGGGAATAAGGTCATCGTGGACAAAGTGGCTTGTCCTGCTGCTAATTCCATTTCGTCACCAGTAAGACCTAAAGCTGTTTTTTCCAGCTTGGCATTGTCAATCCATTTACCAATAATAGGTTGGAAAACTGAAGTTGAAAACATACCAATACCGCCAATTATGGACATACCTAAAGCACCACTTAAAGGCACTTTTTCAGCTATAAAACCAACCATATTAGGCCAGAAATAAGCCACACCCAAGGCAAAGAAAATAGCTGCCACGTAAGTCATGCTGCCCGTAGAAGTACTGAATAAATAGATACCGATGGTCGCAAGAACGGCAGAACCGAGTAAAACGCCTGTTTGGTCAAAGCGATGCACAATCTCACCTCCAAAGTATCGAGCAACAGCCATAAGCCCCGTGACTAATGCCAAAATGATCATAGGGCTTGCACCCGATTTACTCATAATTAAGCCCGTCCATTGTTGTGGACCAAACTCTGTGATAGCCGTCAATGCCATACACCCAAACATAAATATATACAAAGGTGTCGCCATGGCTTTAAGGTTTTCACCAATAGAAGTCACACCTTCTATTTTAGGTTTAGGGAATTCTTGACCCCAAAACAAGTAGGCATATATAACCGTAGGAATGATAATAAACCAAATTTGCGCTTGCCAGCCCATATTGGCATCAGTCATAAATTTAGAGATTAAACTACCTACAACAATGCCGCCAGGGAACCACATGTGAAAACGGTTCAACATTTTGCTCATTTCAGAGCCTTGATACGCGTCCGCAATCATTGGATTACAAGCCGCTTCTGTACAGCCATTACCGATACCGATTAAAAAGGTGGATATCAAAAGACCTGTATAACCGCCTAAAACTTGCGGATAAAGCGTCAGTAAAATACCCAATGCATGACAAACAAAGGCTGTCATCATGATTTTTTTAGGTCCAATGGTATGGTAAACAAGACCACCAATAATCATTGAAATCGGGAAACCTAGAAACCACATGGAGTTGATGAAACCTAATTGCTCGGCAGATAAGTTAAAATCTGTAGCCAATTGCGGCAAAATACCTGCACGAATACTAAACGAGAATGCTGTAGTGATTAGGGCAAAACAACTTCCCAGAAAAAGACGATTTTTGTTAATGTTAGACATGATTTTTCGAATTGATTGTGTAATGTAAATAACTTTTTGATACGCTCAAAAGTAGCTATTTTCTGCAATTGACCAATTGTTCTACCGTCATTTTTCTTGATTTGGAAAATTTTGTTTTGAAATTGTGGTTTTGACACTTAATATTTAACAAAATAGGAGCAATTGTCGGGAATTTACTAAGGGGTTTGAACTGCGGTTAATACCTACTTTCCATATTTATTGAACAAATCTATCATCACGAACAGGCAAAGCATCCATATCGCCACGAAACATAATGGTCGAACCTTCGCCATTTTTCAAAACGCCCACGACACCTATTTTGGCGACCCCCTCAGTAACGTCGTAGCCTGCGGCACGCAATTCAGTGGCTTGTCGTTTAGCCGTTTGGAAGGTATCCATGCCGAGTTCGGGATGTTGATTGTAGTGACAAAAAAAGTCCAATATACGTGGGTAGTCTATTTCTGTAAGCTGCCAAATGTCATTAATTATTTGATTATCAATATTTTGAGAATCAATATTTTTCTTTTTATTTTCCTAAACAACCTCTATGTGTACCACAACACCATTCAAAACTGCATTGCCTGTCAAAGCGTCAATTTCCATTTCGTCAGTCAAATCATTTAGGCTTGCCCCAGCATGTTGTTGGGCAATATCGAGATTTGTGCCTTTTCGATTATGTCCGTAACCATGCGGAATACTCAAAACGCCTTGCATAATATCGGCAGTCACTTCGGCAGGAAGTTCAACGCTGCCGACACGAGAAGTCACTTTGATAGTTTGGTTGTTTTCAATATTTAAAGCCGCAGCATCATCGGCGTTTATCATCACCGTACAACGATTTTTACCTTTCATCAACTTCTCTGAATTGTGCATCCATGAGTTGTTGTCACGCAAATTTCGTCGTCCGATGAGTTGAAAACTGTCTTTATACTGAGGGGGGGCTTTTTGTAAAATCTCTCTCACTCTATCAAGGTCTGCGACCATCATATCAGGTGCAAGGCGTATTTTTTTATCTTCAAAAACCAAACGATTGGGCATAACAGGCTGTAAATCACCTAAATCAATGCCCGATGGATTGTCCAAAAGTTGTTGCAGACTCAACTGATATTGCCCATAACGCAAGCCTAAATCAAGTTTTCCTTCTGGTGGTGCGGGTTTAAACCCGCTTTCCGTATGCATCAAACGATGCGTTAGTTCTTGAAAAATTTCCCAATCATAACGTTGATTTTCATTTTTTGGAAACAAAGGAGGGGAGTATTTAGCCGTATTGCGAACCGCAAAAATGTGAAAAGTCATATCGTAATGAGACGTTTCCAAGCCTGTTGCAGGAGGCAAAATGATGTTCGCATGTCGTGTCGTTTCATTCAAATAAATATCAATAGACACCATAAAATCAAGCGATTCAAAGGCTTTATCCAATCGTTGACCATTCGGTGATGACAAAATAGGGTTGCCCGCATTCGTTATCATAGCCTTGATTTGCCCTTCTCCTTCGGTCAAAATCTCTTCTGCAAGTGTCGAAACGGGCGTTTCGCCCATAAATTCGGGCAAATCACGCACCCGGCTTTTCCAACGACCTAAGATGTTGCGGTGTTTGGCTTGTGCTAAAATATCCACCGCAGGCGAGGTAAACATTGCGCCACCTACCTTATCAAAATTGCCTGTAACGATGTTCAAACAGTTAATCAACCATTGGCACAGACCACCAAATTTTTGAACCGACAAACCCATACGTCCATAAGCTACTGCTGATTTTGCTGCCGCAAATTCAAGCGCAAGGGTGCGTATCGCTTCTGCGCTCATGCCTGTTTGCGAAGCGACGTGTTCAGGCGTGAATTCAGCGACTGCATTTTTCAAAATTTCTACCCCCTCAGTATAATTTAGAGTTTCAGGTTTCGAGTTTCGCTTACTCCCCTCTGGGGCCGGGGGTTGGGTTTCATTCAAAATGACATTGAGCATGGCTAAAAGAAGGAAAACGTCACTTGCAGGGCGTATAAAGTGGTGTTCAGTGCCTTTTTCAGCCGTTTCAGTCCGTCTTGGGTCAATGACGACGACTTTGCCGCCTCGTTTTTGTATTTTTTTCAAATAATTACCCACATCAGGAGCTGTCATCAATGAGCCATTGGAAGCCATTGGATTACCACCCATAATGAGCATAAAATCTGTCCTCGAAATATCGGGAATGGGTATCAAAAGTGGATGTCCAAACATCGCCCACGCTGCAAAATGACTGGGTAATTGGTCAAGCGAAGTGGCTGAAAAGAGGTTTTTTGTCTTCAGACTTTTGATAAAAGCGGTTGAATTCATGGTCGTTCCCCAGTTGTGTACTGAGGGGTTGCCGAGGTAAATCCCGACGGCATTTTGACCCCATTTTGCTTGTATCCGTTGCAGATTTTCGGAAACATAGTTATAGGCTTCGTCCCAACCGATGGTTTCCCAAGAAGCAT
>JAYTMI010000133.1:0-2545 GCA_043728625.1 Saprospiraceae bacterium
CAATCGCCGTTTTGCAACTGTGCAACGTGCAGAATGATTTGTGGTTTAGTGGTCGAAGTTATCGAAAAATCACGCACTGCTTTGATGCCGCTTTTCAATAAATCCGCAAAGGGTTGATAGTTATTACTCACAATTTTTCCAACAGGATAACACATACCACCATTGTTTTCATTGCCGATTTGTATCATTTCATGCGTTAAATTCCTTGTTTTCAAGTAATTTAAGACCGCTAATGTGTAATTATACACCGAATCTTTCAAAATACTGAGGGGTAGCCCTTGCCATGCTTTTGGGACATCTTGCTTGCTTGGGTCAGCCCAAATATCGGAATAATGTAGGTCGAGGTTGACGGTCATACCCGCATCTTTTGCCCGTTTGATGGTTTTCGCCACGTCAACAATGTCGTTGTACATTTTACCATTGTTCAACGGTGCTGACCACGTTGGGCTATGCCACAGGCGCACCCGCACGAGGTTCGTACCCCGTTCTTTGCACAGCACATAAGGGTCTTTTATTTTCGTCGAATCCTTGTAAACGCCGCCATAGTCTTGTATTTGATTGACGTAGGAGAGGTCTGCACCCATCACAAATTTATCGGGTGTGTAGAAAACACGGGTTGGTGTTGTGGGTATAATGGGTGTGTCGCCACCTTGCGTTTTTTTGCAAGAAGCAGCGGACATCACTAAAGCACTGATAATCAATGCTGTGTAAAACTGTGTTTTTTTTAATGTTAGATGCATAATATTTAGATTAAATTTGAAAATAATAAGTCACAAGTTAAATGTAATTCAAAAAATGATTCATTTTTTTCGTCATTGGGTTCATTTAGGGTCTTTTCACCTTCATTTCCTATAAGATGAAGATAGTTTTCAGGACTAACGACGGTTTGATTCCGCAATTTTTCAAAACTCATACGTGCGCCACCTGCGGCATGACCACCTTTTTGAGCTGCATCAAAGTTCTCATTAAAACCTTTTGCATCGTCTTCAACGGCATAACTACGTGTGGCATCTTCTCCGAGCATCGTAAAAATAAGTTCAAGGTTTGTCATGTGGTCACGGAGGTTTTCTTTTTCCAAACCTTTTAATTTCGAATGTTGAGAAGGCGTTAACCCAAAAGTACCCCTTGCAATTTCCGCAGTCAAAACAGCGTACTCCTGCCCTTCCTTAACACCTCGATTTTTCCATTCGTCGTTGTGCCAAATTTTGCGAATTTTAGATTCCTCAAAAGAAATAACGTCGTGTTTCATATAAATTGATTTAAAATGTGCGTAAAAGTGGTTAAAACAGACGACAAAGTACAAAAAAAGGATTTGGTAGCACATACTACCAAATCCTTGAATTGAGGAAAAAAGAATTTTAAAATCCTTATTTACCCGCACCTGGCACATTCGCAGGGTTCAATAAATCATAAAACTGATTCAACTTAGGCATAATAATGATGCGTGTACGACGGTTCGTCGCACGCCCATCTGCCGTTGCATTGTCCGCCAAAGTATTGTATTCGCCACGACCCGCAGCAATCAATTTATTCGGATCAATTTTGAAATTCTTTTGCAAGGCACGAATAACAGCTGTAGAACGTTTGACGCTCAAATCCCAGTTGTCTTCCAGACAAGCGTTTTTGATAGGCACATTGTCGGTATAGCCTTCAACCATCACCTCTACATCTGGTCTTGATGCGACGATTTGAGCAATTTTGCCCAACACTTCATTCGCTCTTGTTGTGATGTTTGCACTACCGCTTTGATAAAGCATTTTATCAGACAGGTTGATAAATACAACCGTTTTGTCAACCTTAATGTCCACATCTTGGTCATCAATACCTTGTTTCAAAACGCTTTTTAAGTTGACCGCCAAAGCCAAATTGATAGAATCGGCTTGCGATTTAGCTGCTTGAAGGTACTTGATGTATCTGTCTTTACCTTCCAACTGGTCCAAAGTTGTTTTGATATTATTACTTGCAGATTGTGACAAAACTGTTAAATCACCGACTTGCTGCACTTGATTGTCACGTGATTTTCTGATATCTGCGATTTGGTCTTTCAAATCCTTAATCTGTTCTTCACGTACTTGCACTGTTCCTTGTGCTGATTTAATGTCGCCTTTAAGTCTTTCCGTTTCTTGGTTACAAGCAGAAAGGCGTTTCATGTAGTCATTAAGGCTTTCGCCGCATTTGCCCAATTGCTCATTAGCAATTTTTAAGTCATCTTGAGATTTCAAAAACTGTTTCTTTGAAACGCAAGAAGTCAATGAGATAAAAGCAAAGAAAATAAGTAATTTCGCTCTTGAATTCATAGATGGTAGAATTTAATAATTAATTATAAAATAAGATTTTTTTTACGTATAAATAAAATAAGATTTTAAAAAGCCCTTCAATTAACGCTTTTGCACAAAGATAAGATAGATTCTTGTTTTTTATATGGGTAATTGTCAATTTTACTTAGAAAAACCCTTTCCTAATATAATTTGTCCCGCTTTTACCTCATTGTGTTGCCCTTTTTCAACAGTCACTTTCCCATTTACCACAACCCAATGGAAACCGA
>JAYTMI010000134.1:0-2429 GCA_043728625.1 Saprospiraceae bacterium
TGTCCTTATAACACGTGACAGCAATCGGTGCACCGACTCGTTTTTCAATCAATTGCAAAACCTTAAAAGTGAAATTGAAGCCGCCTTTTTTGACGATGATTTCATCACCGCGCTGTATATGGTAGCTCGATTTGACTTGCGTACCATTCACTTTTACTTTGCCCGATTTGACGGTATCGGATGCTAATGTCCTTGATTTGAAGATGCGGACACTCCATAACCATTTGTCTATTCTTACTTTTTCAGCCATATTTTATATTGTATAGTGGATAGTTGATAATGGATATCAACTATTCATTATCCATTAATATTTATTTTTTGAACAATTCAGTTACCAAAGGTGGTAGGGTCATTTTCATATTTTCTAATGCCTCACAAACCTTTTTGGCGGCGATATAATCACGATACCAGTCTTGGTCGCAAGGTAAAACTGTCCATGGGATAGATGATTTATTGATGGCATATTCGTAGGCTTCGCGGTATTTATCCCAAAGTTTGCGCTCTTCCCAATCGCCGTCGCTGTGTTTCCAATACTTTTTAGGGTCTTCTATGCGCTCCGTTAATTGTTTGAGCTGTTCATCATACGAAATGTGCATATAGAATTTGACAACCGTTGTATTGGCGTCTTCTTGCAAAAGTTCCTCAAAGGCATTGATGCTTGCCATGCGGCGGTCGCGTTTTTTATCGTCAATCCAACCATGCACCCATTGAATCAAAATGTCTTCATAATGAGAGCGATTGAAGACTTTAACCATGCCTTTTTCAGGCACAACTTTATGGATGCGCCAAAGAAAATCATGGGCAAATTCCTCTTCTGTTGGCTTTTTGAAGGCAGAGACTTGCACACCTGCGGGGCTGCATTTGCGAAACAAAGCCCGTGTTGTGCTGTCTTTTCCAGAGCTGTCCATGCCTTGCAAAACAACGAGTAAGCTGTGTTTGCGCTCTGCATAAAGCATATTTTGAAGGTCTCCTATGCGGTTAATGAGGTCTTTTGTTTCCTCATTGATGTTGTCTTTGTCCTTCGGTTTTGGTGCGCGTGTGCTGATTTCTGCGAGATTTATCATATTTTATATTGATTTTTATTCTTTCGGATATTCAATCCGAAGGTGATGAATACTTTTTAAAGTGGCTTTAAAACTGACTTTACACATCTCTAATTCGCCAAAAGTGATTTCAGAATCTTGTAATTGCCCATGAGTGACTTTATCGGTAACAATGCGCTCTACCAATTCATCAATGCTTTCATTAGTCTTAACTTTCAAGGATTTTGATGTGGCTTCTAAGCTGTCTGCCAACATCAAAATCACTTCTTCACGTGTACGGGGGCGTGGACCAGGATATTGAAATGGAGTGCGGTCATTTTTTGCCTCCCCCTCTCCCAAGGAGTCCTTGCGGACAGTATTTTGATTGTGTAAGCGGTAAAAATACTCAACTGCGGTCGTTCCATGATGCGTTTTGATGAAATCAACTATGACTTTTGGTAAATTTTTTTGTTGCGCCATTTTGACCCCCTCAGTAACGTGCTCAATAATAATACGCGCCGAATCTAAATGAGATAATTGGTCATGTGGATTCGTACCTGATTGATTTTCAATGAAATAGTGGGGTTTTAATGTTTTACCAACATCATGGTAGAGTGCACCAACTTTTACCAAAAGGTCTTGTGCGCCAATCGCTTTTGCCGCCGCTTCTGCGAGGTTTGACACTTGCAAAGAATGTTGCAAAGTTCCCGGTGCTTTCAACGACAGTTCTTTCAACAATGGATGGTCTAAATCCGACAATTCTGCAAGCGTAATATTTGACGTAAAACCAAACAAATTGCCCAACAAAGGGATAAGCGGATAAGCCAAAAGGGTCAAAAAGCCATTGAGCATCAACCAAATAAATACCACCCAGTGCATATTTTGCAAATCGCTTTCTTCTATAAAAGAAAAACCTAAATAGCCCAAAACATAGACCAAAAGGATGTAGGAAATGGATTGAAAAAAATTGCCCCAATAACGTGTATCGAATCGGGAAAAAGTGACAACCACACCCGTTAACAGTTGTAAAAAGATAAATTCATAGCCCGGTGCCGTAATCAAACCGACTGCTAAAATGGTGACGACATGGGTGATAAATGCCAATTCACGCCGATAAAAATTCTTAATGACAATCGGTGCAATACAAAAAGGCACCATATAAGGATGCAAAACACCACTTGCTTTAATGACATACATTAAATAGGTGTACAGCACAATCCATCCCATTAAGAAAATAATCCAGCGCAATTTATTGAAAACTATGGTGGCGTGGTATCTTAAATAAAACAAAAAAAGCGTCAAAATCAAAGCTATCAACAAACAATATCCGATAAGAATCAGGTAAAATTTACGGCTTGACAAGTATTCCGACTCATATTGCTCACGGTATGATAGGAGTTTTTGATG
>JAYTMI010000135.1:0-2967 GCA_043728625.1 Saprospiraceae bacterium
AATGGTACGGACGTAAATCGGCTTATCTATTCCCTTGAAAAAGCGGAAAAACTTTAAAATTAAAAGACATGGCAAACAAAACCAACATAGAAATCTGCGTGCAGTCCATCACATCAGCCGTCGCTGCACAAGCAGGTGGCGCAGACCGCATCGAACTCTGTACAGCCCTTGAAGTTGGCGGCTTAACACCCAGTCCCGCCACGATGCTCGAAGTAAAACGGCTTTTGACTATACCTGTTTGCGTACTCATCCGCCCTCGTTCAGGTGATTTTATCTATTCAAATTTAGAATTTGACTGCATCAAACGCGATGTCGCTTGGTGCAAACAAAATGGCATGGACGGTGTCGTAATTGGTATTTTGACCCAAAAAGGAACGATTGATGTGCCAAAAATGAAGGAATTGCTTGACATCGCTCGCCCTATGCAAGTCGTTTGTCATCGTGCTTTTGACCAAACGCCTGATGCGCGTGAAGCATTGGAGCAACTCATTTCGCTTGGTTTTGACCGTATTTTGACCTCTGGACAAGCCAAAAATGTCGTTGTAGGGCGTGATATACTGAGGGGGCTCGTTGAGCAATCAAACGGACGTATTACGATTATGCCCGGCAATGGAGTCAATCCCGATAACTTAAAAGACTTGATTTTATATACAAAAGCGACTGATTTTCATACGTCTGCAAAGCATACGGTCAAAAGTCCGATGCCGACTTTTGAAAACAGCATTTCGTTTAATCTCGAGGGTGGGCGAGAGAATGATTATTTTGAAACAGATGTAGTGATAGTAAAAGAGGTTGTAAGAATTGCTCAAACATTATGATTGTTTCTTTTCCAATTTTTCAATCAATTTTATCAAAGCGACATTCACCATTCACTATTACCCCCCTCAGTAAAAACGGGCAAAATCTACCAATGTAGACACAAAAAACATGAGACATCCCGAATTTCTAACAAAATAAATTATCACTTGAAAAGCGTCAACTATCCCAATTCCTTCGGAATTACTGGGTCTTACCTTTTAAATTAAATGTTACAAAATTCGGGATGTTTCATGGTTTATGTTAAAACTTAACAATCTTAGTCGTCCGCGATTTATCGCCAATAGAAATTTTAAGTAGATAAGTACCCGCTTGCAAAGTATATGTTTCGAGTGAAACACCGTTTTGACCGACATTTATACTGAGGGGGGTCGTTTTGACGATGCGCCCCAACAAATCAAAGATTTCCACCTTACCATTGTCGGCTGTTTCAGAAGAAATATTAACCTGCACATTGTCTGTAAAAGGATTCGGCGATACTTGTATTGCCGTTTTATCCAACTCACCAATAGCATTCAAAATTCGTGTGCCATTCGCAAACCAATTTCCAAACGATGCATCGGTTTTGAAAATAGTTGGTGTGCCGTTTGGCTCCAATTTGTTGCTGGATAAATTGACGATGCCCAATCGCGAAGCCCCTGCTTGGTCTTCATTAGTAAACAAAATACGGTCGTCAGTACGAGAATAGCTCGGATAACCCACTGTATTGTTTTGATATATACCTGTTGCCGCTTGAGTAACAGTCCCTTTTTGTGTATTAGCCGCTAAAATAAAATACGCTCTTTTATTCGGATCAGTATCATCAAAAAAGTCGAAAGCGACGATATAAGGCGAGTTTTTAGCATAGGTAGGGTCGGCTATACTTGTATTTTCAGGCAAATCAGTAAACAATTTTTCAATTTTTGCCGCAGATACCCAATTATTGCTCTGGTTCGACCAAACATTAATAGAACCTACGTCCCAATATTCAATAGCGGCACCACTTTGACCGCTGATTTTGTTGTAAGCATCGTAAAGCACAGATGTGCCAAAATGATCCCATTCGAGGGCATCTGAAAATTGAACAGCTCCTGCATTAATCCCAGCCGTAAACGTTGGATTAAAGAGTTTATAGAATTTCCACTCACTTTTTGCGAATGAATACAGCCACAAAGTATCCGTCCCATCATTCGCTGCTATTTTACTACCGTCTCTTGAAACCGCTACATTGTTCCAAATTGGGTCAGGTTGCGCTTGGGTATCTGTAAAGGTTGGCGGATTTGCGCTCCAATTAATCGTTATAAAGTACATTTTTTTGTCTTGACCGATATAAAAAATGTATTTCCCATTATCTGAAACGCTGGGTTTGTTGAGAACACCCCGTGAACTTAAGGTTGTTGTCGTTGAACCTGTTCCATTAGTTAATTGCAGTTTCGTCTGGTCATTACTGACATAAACAACCCAATCTGTACCTGGATTAACTTTTAAGTCTTGTTGGTACACCGTTCCTGTTGTAGAACCACCCGCACCGATGCCGACTTGTCCGAAGGCATTTTGTGCAGCCGTAATGATTGCCGCATTGTTGGGGTATAAATCCTTGCAGGACTGCTCAACGGCAGCGCGGCAGTCAATAAACTTGGATGAGGCAACGAGGTAGGTTGTCAGTGTACGATAAAAAACCTGCTCTGCGGTGGCTTTGCCAACGGAGCCATTGTTTGCAAAAAGATAATAAGCGTAATTGGTAATTCCTGAATTGACATGCACACCGCCGTTGTCTGACGTGCCACTGTATTTTTCGTTGACGTGTTTGGGTTGCCAGCCAGTGCTACTGATACTTGTACCACCGTTATTCGGGTTTGCCATATCTCGCAGGAATCCTGTTGGAAAAACAGAACGCCCATTGACGACATCTTCGCCAATTTGCCAATCATCGCGGTCTATCATGCAGCCAAAAATATCGGCAAATGACTCATTCAAGGCACCTGGCTCGTTTTGATACTTCAAATTAGCCGTATTTTGAATCACACCATGCGATATTTCATGCCCAGCGACATCCAGACCACGTGCTAAAGGCAAAAAGGCTGATGAACCATTGCCATAAAACATGGCTTCACCGTTCCAATAAGCGTTGTCCATAGATTGACCGCCATCGGTTACATTGAAAAAACTCGT
>JAYTMI010000136.1:0-3306 GCA_043728625.1 Saprospiraceae bacterium
GCAGTCATGTAAGGATAAAAATTAGGTGTTTCCAACAATGACCCAACTTGCCGCAATACCGACGAACCACTGCCATACTGCCCCTCAAACCATTGGAAATCACCTGCATCAGCCCGAGTAATGCCCAACACAATGCCCAAAGTCGTTGTTTTTCCAGAGCCATTGGGTCCTAAAATGCCCATGATTTGCCCTTGTTCAACATCTAAATTGAGTTGATTGACAGCCGTGATGCGACCGTATCGTTTTGTTAAGTTATTGATAGCCAATACTTTCATGTGATTCTAATTTTTTAATTGTTCTTCTGCTTTCTGAGCTTTACGCAATGTAATCATACCTATAACCATGAACAAAATTGCAAAAACAGTTGAACTCCCAACTCGATTGCTCAAATAAGAAGTGATAAGGATAATGCCAGAGCAAACCATGAGAACCCGTGCCAATATCTTTTGCTGAAAAATCTTCTTCTCGTCCATAAATGCTATAAAATTGGAGATGACGTTCTATTGTTGAACAAAATTGATACACGAAGCAAGTCTAAGAAAATAAAACAGATGAACCGTACTTTTTTCGGGATTAATAAAAAAAATAATACCCCTCAGTATTTTGAGGGTTGGACATAAAAAAGCCGTTTCAAGCCTCTTGAAACGGCTTTTTTATGATTTATGAAGCATCATTTATTCAAAAATAGAGGATACAGGCATTTCAAAATCAGTTAAAACGTGCGATTTTAAAGTATCATTTGTTACTTTGTTTTTAAAAAATCAATCAATTTAGCTGTCGCACGACCTCGATGACTTATCTCGCTTTTTACAGACATGGGCAATTCTGCAAACGTTCTATCATAGCCCAAAGGCTCAAAAATAGGGTCATAGCCAAAGCCGCCTTCGCCAATGGGTTCTAATCTAATTGTTCCTTCACAAATACCTTCAAAAATATGTTGTTCGCCCCCCCTCAGTATCAAGGCGATAATTGTCCGAAAACGTGCTGTTCGTAAAGGTGTGTCACCCATCAAGGTTAATACTTTTTCAATATTATAGGCAGGATTGCGAGTTCCCGAATAGTACGCCGTATGAACGCCCGGTTCGCCGTCCAAGAAATCAATTTCAAGACCTGTATCTTCCGAAAAACAAGAGATGTTGTATTGATTATGTAAAAATTGGGCTTTTTCAAGGGCATTTTCCAAGATTGTTTCATGCGTTTCGGGCAAATCGGTAGTGTGTCCAATCGTTTTCATGGTCACAACTTCGATGCCTTCTAAATCAGCCCCCCTCAGTACATCATTGACTTCGGCAACTTTGTGTGGGTTATTGGTCGCAAATACAAGTGTCATATTCTTTTTATTTGATGAAAAATTAAGGGGTAAAATTAGCTGATATTCTCTAAAGCTGTTTCAAATCGCTTATATTTGTGGATAGGTCGCTTCCTAACATACAACAAACTGATTGATAGAATATACTATTTTGAAAATATTTAATACTTACCAAATGCTTTTTTATCAACAACGGCTAAAACATTTATTGTTAATACTGCTTTTTTTGCCCTTCGTACTGAGGGGTCAAATCAAACCCAAAGGTGAAGACCAAACCAAGGGCATTCCTCAAGAGCAAATTGTTAAGTTAAGTCCATTAGCTTTGTTTGACCCATTTGGACCTACGTTTGCCGTTTATTTTGAACATCAATTGTACAAAAAGAGGAAATGGGAGAGCCTTGAACACGAAGTAGGCTATACCTTTCGCGTTTCGGGTTTGACTCATTCTGCTTTTGGCTACCGTTTGCGCTCGTCTTATCGGCGTTATTTCAGTACAAAATGGAAGGAAAAAGGCAATCATTATATGGCTTTGGCACTCCTGCACCGCCAATTTTTTGACAAAGGCACTGAATTTCTTTGGCGAGCCGACAGAGGTTATCAACAAAATTTGCCTTATCGTTTGGGTATTTCACAGCAATCATTGGTGTTTAATATTGGTACGATGCGCTATTTTGGTTATAAAGACAGGTATAACATTGATTTAAGTATCGGTTTAGGTTTTCGCAGAACACACGTTTTGTTCAAAGATTTGCCTGATGATGCCGTTACGCCTAATATTCCAGATGTCTTTGAGCGCAATTTCAAGGCTTATATTGAACAAACGACTTTGAAGGAAAGGACACATTATTATATGAATACTGTTCTGGGGGTTAAATTGGGGTATGTTTTGCAGACGAATAGTTTGGTGAAGAAGAAGTAAGTAATGATGAATGATAAATGATGAATGATACAAGATGCTGACTATCAAATAGTTATAGTAAATTTATTATCTTTATAGATGTGTATGGTAAAATAAAATTATTAACAAATAGTGAATTAACAAAATGAAAAAAAATCTCCTCTTTGCTTTCTTTTTGATTCAAATTACTTGCCTTTCCGCTCAAAAAGGGGCTTTTGAGTTCGGTGTAAATGGTGGCATTAATGTTTCATCGGCTGTCAACTTTAAAGAAAATAGGCTTCATCATTGGGATATGAAACCATTAAAGGGAATTCAATTAGGCGTAACTTTTGGCTATCGGTTCAATGATTTCTATTCTTTTCGATTAGGTATTAACCTTGAAAGAAGAGGATTTAAAGATTCAACTTATCTAAATGGTCATTCACGCTTCTTTCCAGGAGTCGATGAATATACCAGTGGTTACGTCTCAATTCCACTTTTAAATGAATTCCATTTTTTAAACCACCATTTAATTGCGAGTGTTGGAGTAGATTTTGCAAAAGATTTTTATGAAGATGGTAATGAATTTGGCATAATAGCTGGTATCGGTACAGGATTCAATATAACACAAAGAATGAAATGGCGATTAGATGTTAAGTTTAATCGAGGTTTAAAAGATTGGCGATACCACACGGATTATTTCTATTTAGACGGCTTAAAAACTTTTAACATCTCAACAGGCTTGATTTATTCTTTTGAAAAAAAGAAAAAGTAGTTTTTAATACTGGATTATCTCATTTTAAAACATACTGATTTTAAAACACTACCTTTTGGAACAATAAACGCCTTTCGCTTCAACCCGAAAGGCGTTTGTTTTACCCCCTCAGTAAAACCGTCAGAAAAGATAGGGATTGAACGAATTTTGAAAAAAAAATAGATTTAATCAATAAAACGCCTACTTTTGCCGTTGATTTTGAAACAAAATTGTAGTGAAAACAGTTGAATGAGTGTCAAAATATTGATAGTCAATACTTTAAATAGAAAAGTCGAGTAACTTACCTTCGCTAATTTAAAACAAATAATGTTATCGCATGGCAAAAAATCTGCTCATAGTCGAATC
>JAYTMI010000137.1:0-2244 GCA_043728625.1 Saprospiraceae bacterium
GCTTTTATGGGTGTGAACTCTGGTTTTGCCCGTTTCTTTGGTGGTACTTCTGTACTCATTATGATTGGTGTAATCCTCGATACTTTGACTCAAATTCAGTCTTATTTGTTGTTGAGTAAATATGATGGTCTTATCAAAGGCGGTAAGATTGAAGGACGTGGCGGTTTGGTTGCCGTAGGCGAAGGCGGTATTTAAAAAAGACAAGACATGTTTCAATCTGAAGATAAGAAAGAAATTTACTACAAAACAGACGATGAAGTTGCTTTAATTCGGGCGGCTTGTTTGCTTAACTGTGAAGCGATTGCTTATGTCGGTTCTTTGATAAAGCCAGGTGTTACAGGTAGTTTCCTTGACCAAAAAGCTGAGGAATTTATTCGTGACCATAAAGCTGTTCCAGCATTTAAAGGTTATCGGGATTATCCGAACACTTTGACAGTTTCTATCAATGAGCAAGTTGTTCATGGAATTCCAAGTGATAGAGAGTTCGCTGAAACAGATGTTATTTCTGTTGATTGTGGTGTGATGTTGAATGGTTATTTTGGCGATGCGGCTTATACTTATGCTATGCCAGGAGTGACCCCCTCAGTAATGAAGCTCCTTCAAACAACAAAGTTGTCTCTTTATAAAGGTATAGAACAAGCGATTGTTGGAAAAAGAATAGGTGATATTGGTTTTGCTATATTTGAGTTGTGTGAAAAACAAAACAAATATGGTGTTGTCAGAGATTTGGTCGGTCATGGATTGGGCAAAAATCTACACGAAGACCCGGATGTACCCAATCATGGCAAACGTGGAAACGGAGTTGTTTTGAGAAAAGGATTAGTCATAGCTATTGAACCTATGATAAATATGGGTACTAAAGATGTACTCAGTATGAGTGATGGTTGGACTATTATTTCAAAAGATAGAAAGCCGTCAGCGCATTATGAACATACTGTTGTCGTTCGTCCGAACAAGGCTGAAATATTATCAGACCACTCTGGTATTGAAGAAGTTGAAAAGAAAAATGAAAATCTTTTGGCAGTCACGATATAATAACCGATATTTGCACGCCAAAACAGAAATGTGTTTTTAAATTGAGATACAATAGGTTTACGCAGCGCATAAGTTTTTGTTTCTCAATACCTTATAAAAATACAGTTCTGAAATTTCATATAACAAAATAAAATTTGGATGGCAAAAAACGACTTAATAAAATTAGATGGCATAGTTGACGAAGCCTTGTCAAACGCCAATTTTCGCGTTCGTCTTGAGAATGACCATGTGATACTCGCTACTATTTCTGGAAAAATGCGCATGAACTACATCCGTATTCTACCTGGTGACAAAGTAGCAGTAGAGATGTCTCCTTACGATTTGACGCGAGGTCGTATCTGTTATCGTTACAAGTAGAGAATAAATAGTCAATTAACAATAATCAATTGTCTCGTCATGAAAGTCAGACCTTCTATTAAAAAGCGTTCTGCTGACTGCAAAATTGTCCGTCGTAAAGGCAGATTGTATGTCATCAACAAAAAAAATCCGAAGTACAAACAACGTCAAGGATAAAATTTTATGATTTTATATTAGAGACATCAATTGCTCAAATCTAAAATCTATTATCTAAAAATCTGTTATTAAAATGGCTCGTATTGCAGGTATAGACTTACCAAGAAATAAGCGCGGCGTTATCGGTTTGACGTACATTTACGGCATTGGTCGCTCATCAGCTAGTGAAGTCCTTCTCAAAGCTGGTGTCAGTGAAGATACCAAAGTTATCGAATGGACTGATGAGAACATCAAAATGATCTCTCGCATTGTCAACGACGAGTACAAAGTCGAAGGTGAACTTCGCTCTGAAGTACAACTTAGCATCAAACGTTTGATGGACATTGCTTGCTATCGTGGTTTGCGTCACCGTAAAGGCTTGCCTTTGCGTGGTCAACGGACACGTACTAACGCACGTACTCGTAAAGGTCGTCGGAAGACTGTTGCTAACAAGAAAAAAGTTGGTAAGTAATCTTAGGTTTATCGTTCATAGCTTAGGTTTTTTTATGCAATTCATTGGTTATCAACGACAAACGATTAACTCTCATTTCAAAAACGTTCAAGGATTGACCCCTCAGTATAGACGGGACAAAAACCAGAACTAAAAAGCTGAAAAGGCAAAATGGCAAAAGCAGCAAAAGGCGGTGCCGCCAAAGGCGGTAAGGCTAAGAAAGTCAAAAAAAGAGTAGTGCAGGTAACTCCTGATGGCGCTGCTCA
>JAYTMI010000138.1:0-2534 GCA_043728625.1 Saprospiraceae bacterium
AAACGCCTTACTTAAACTACTAAACGTGTGCAATTCCAAACAAGCCACCAAACGCCGCTTTGAATACTGCCCTTTGACCGCATGAATCGTCGCTTTCACCTTCGACGGTGCATGTGCAAAATCCTGATACGCAACACTCGTCCGCCCTTGTGCTAAGGTCTGCAACCGTTTCGCTGCCCCTTTAAAGGTCGGTATAGCTGCAAAAAATTCTGCATCTGTAATGCCCAATTCACTACAAGCCAAATACGCTGCTTTCAAATTCGCTAAATTGTGCTCGCCAAATATTTCAAGCGGCACTTGTTTCCCCCCCTCAGTATTTAAGAACGTTTTACCACGTTTGACTTCCGCATCAAAAGCATCATAACCAATTGATTTTAAACCTTCTACCTGTGCTATTTTTGCTAAATCTTTATCTTTTTCATAATAAAAAAGAACACCCTCTGCGGTATTAGTTATTGGGGATTCGGGATTCGGAATTGTTTGACTCCCCTCTGGGGTCGGGGGTTCATTATTCGATATGCCCGTTCCCCTTTCAAGAGTTTTGATGAATTTTTCAAACTGCTCAACATAGTTTTCATAAGTCGGAAAAACATTCATGTGGTCCCACGCCACGCCTGTAATGATAGCCACTTGCGGTTTATAATGCAAAATTTTAGGCACTGGGTCGAGCGCAGAAGACAAATATTCATCGCCTTCAATCACCATAATTGGCGCATCAGACAAGCGAACCATCGTCTTAAAACCTTCCAAAAGTGCTCCAACGAGATAATCAAAATCTCGTCCAGCATGGTGCAAAACGTGCATAATCATCGAAGTCGTCGTCGTTTTACCATGACTTCCTGCCACAACAACCCGTTTTTTATCCTTTGCATGATTGTAAATAAACTCTGGAAACGATTGGATATTCAAGCCCAACTCTTGCGCTTTAAGCAATTCAGGATTGTCTTTGCGAGCGTGCATACCGAGAATCACAATATCCAAATCTGGTGTAATTCTGTCCGTTGACCACCCATCCCTATCGGGCAATAAACCAGCAGCCTTGAGTCTTGAGCGAGCCGGTTCATAGATTTCGTCGTCCGAACCCGAAACAATGTTTTCATTTTGTTTTAACGCTAATGCCAAATTGTGCATCACTGCACCGCCAATAGCAATAAGATGAATTTTCATAGAATATTGTATTTCAATTAAGTAAACGTAGGACATAAACGCAATAAAAATGTTAATGCCTTTATTTGCTTCCTAAGTTTCAAATTCCCAGCGCAACGTACAACGCTAAAATTATCTAAGTCGTTTTGTTTTATCTATTCGTCGAAATTAAGCAACAAATATATCACTACACCAGCGATAAACAGCACTCATTGACCTCATTTTTTACTTCTTTTATCCAAGTGTCAAAAAGCTGTGCTTCCATTGCACAAACGGCTGTCCGATTCCTTTCCGAATCTTCAAAAAGTTCATCGAGTTGTCTATTCATTTCTGCCAAATGTTGCTCTTCTTCAACAATAATATTTCGGACAGAAACAGGGCAATTTCCCTTCGTCAAAGCCGCTTGATAGATAGGATACAAAGCATCTGCCCGCACTTCAATGGCATAAGTAACCAATAAATAAGCTGCAAATTTGAGCTTATCAATGGTAAAATCATAGTTTTCCTTCAAATATCGGCTCACTTGAATGTCCAAACGATGCAAATAGGTCAAACTCGATTTGGGTGCTAACAAATACGCACACTCATAAGTCGGACACGCATTTTTAGCAACTTTCTTTATTTGTTTTTTCAAAAAATAAGCATGACGCGCCTCTTCCGCCGCGTGTTTCAAAATGGTTTCGCTGACAAAAATCGGATGCTCGCACTTCTTAATTTTTTTCGCACCCGTGTTTTCCATCAGCGACAACGTGTTGAGCCACTTGGCATGGATATCGGGTTGCTCAATGATTTGCTCAAATATTGATTGCATAACTATTGGTTTTTAATATTTTGAAAATTATTTTCACGTAGCACGGACTTCAGTCCGTGAATGATGAAAGAGTTGTAAACATTAAAACGCTTCACTAACTTACGGACTGAAGTCCATGCTACGGAACGTTACGGACATACGAGTTGGGGTAAAGGTCAAATACACTTGGGTACTGAAGTCCATGCTACGGAACGTTACGGACTGAAGTCCGTGTTACAAAAACAAGGGCATTTTCCATCACTTCATATACGCTCAACAACTCTGTTTCTGTGATACAATAAGGTGGCATCAAGTATAAAATATTGCCCAAAGGTCGGATTAAAATCCCTCTCTCAAAGAAAAACGGCTGAATAATGGCTTTAATCGAGTTAAAATAGGACGTGTTTTCCTCTGTATGCAGCTCCATCGCCAGTATCGTTCCCGTCTGTCTGATGTCCTTAATAAGCGGATGTGTCTTCATTTTTTGCAAAAAAACAGCATGTTTTTGGCAAATCATCGCTATTTGCTCTTGACAATTAGCCCCCCTCAGTATATCCATGCTCGCAACGGCTGCGGCACAGGCAATGGGGTTTGCGGT
>JAYTMI010000139.1:0-2521 GCA_043728625.1 Saprospiraceae bacterium
GAGCGTTTGACACGCCGTTATGCGGGCTTGATTGGTGCTGTAGATAAAATGCAAGACTCTATTGACCGCGATATACAAGACCTTGAATATCAACGCAAAAGAGTTGAGCAATCAGGTGGACAGCTTGAAGAACAACTCCGCCAAGCTAAAATCAATATGGTTCAAGACCGCATCAAATCGAAGCAGGAAAAGCTCAACGAAATGTTGGCAACGAAAGCTGAAGTTGAAGCGAAAATTGAGAATTTGAAAGAACGCGAAGCTCGGGATGCCCAGAAAGCGGAAGAGTTGAAAGCGCAACAACAGGCTAAAGCTGCCGCTAAAGAAGAGGCTAAAGTTGCGGCTGCAAAAGTAGAAGCTAAAGTCGAAGTTATAAAAGCTGAAGTGAAAGCAGAAGTTGTAACGCCCCCCTCAGTATCACAGCCTGAAAATGGCGCAGATGCGGACGTAAGCGACATTGCTGCCAATGCCAACGCTGTTATTCAAGCGGTTGAAGAAGTGACGGCATAAATTTTTCTTTTGTGATATAAAAATACGGAATCGCCCGAATTTTCTGAAAAGAGAATTCGGGCATTTTTTATGTCCGAATGGGAGCAAATAAAGTGCGATAGAATAAGAATAGTCCAGTGTTTGTACACGGTGAGCCTGGTCGGGGTAAATCAGTGAGACATAACCGAAATTGATAGATACTAAAACCCGTTTTTGCTGCCGCAGGTTTGTTCCCAAGTCCTTCCGACATGGTTAATATCATCGAACTCCGTTCTACTTCACATATTACTGGACGTGTATAAGTTAAAGTAAATAATATGTTTTAGTTTTCTACGCCTACAAATCAATGTGATTTCATCAATTTATCGTAAAATAGCGGCAAAATTGAAAAGATGGAAAATAATTTTGAAGAAAAAGAGACCCCTCAGTATAAATCGAGAAATTATACGTCGAATCTTTCATTTCGTCCTAATTCTGAGTATTCGCCATTAGCTGTTCTGGCAATTTGTTTTGCTTTTTTTGTTGTTGGCAACATCATTGGCAGTTGCCTTATGATTGCTATGGCAAAGGCAAATGGTATGGATTTGGCTTCGATTATCAGCAGTGTAAATGAAAATTCGCCTGTAGGAACACGCAATTTTATGCGAGCGACTTTGTTGCTCAACCACGTTTTCTCCTTTATTTTACCTGCCTTAGCGACCGTTATTTTTGTTTATAAAAAACTGTGGGTCAATTACTTACGTCTTGATAAGAGACCTTTTGTCGAAAGTGTTTTATTTGGCATTGCTTGGTTTGTCGTGAGTATTCCTTTTATTCAGTTCGCTTATCAGCTCAATCAAAAACTGCCTTTGCCTCAATGGATGCTCAATCTGGAAAATGATACAAGCAATTTGTTAGAAGGCATCATTGCTCAGAACAATTATTATGAAATCGTCATCAATATATTCCTCATCGGCGTGATTCCTGCGATAGGCGAGGAGATGATGTTTAGAGGCATTATTCAGCAACAAATTGGGCGACTTTTGAAGAATGAACACGTTGTGGTATGGGTGTCTGCAGCTATTTTTTCAGCGATTCACATGCAGTTTCAAGGTTTTTTTGCGCGTATGTTGCTCGGCAGTTTGTTGGGTTATATGTTCGTTTGGACGAAAAGCCTATGGGTTCCCATGGTGCTGCATTTGCTTAACAACGGTCTGCAAGTCATTGGCATTTATGCTCTAGGCATCAAACCGTCAGAGATGGACAAAATGACGGATGCAGACAAAATGCCTTGGTGGTTGGGGTTGATTTCACTTTTTTTGGCTATTCGACTAGGGGTTTACATCCAGAAAATACATCAAAAAATGGAGGGTAAATCTGCGATTGTAGAAAATACTGATCCGAAGGATTCCTTTGGAAGTGGGGGTTAACCTAACGATTTAACCAAAGCCACAACGCCCACAATGATGAATTGAACACCAATTGCCATCGTAATAAATGCCATTATGCGTGAACCGGCTTTTAAGCCCGAAACGCCCAAAAAGCGATTCATCAAAGGCGCAGACCGTAAAATGGCATAAACAATTAAACCATTGAGCAATATGACACCTGATACAATCAGCCGTTCCTCCCACGTATTATAGTCGGCATTGAAACCAATGAGCAACGAAATAGAGCCTGGACCCGACAACAAAGGCATTGCCAAAGGCGAAAAAGAAATATCACTTTTGGTCATTGCTTCGTCTTGCACTTCGCTGTTCATGGCGCGGCTTTCAGCAAATTTGTCGTTCATCAAAGCATAACCTGAACTCAAAATGATGAGTCCTCCAGCGATGCGCAGGGAATTGATTTGCAAACCAAAAAAATTGAGGATATACGAACCTGCCCAGAAGAATGCCAGACAAATACTAACAAAATAAAGCGTTGTTGCCAAAGCCGTTTTGTTGCGTTCAGCCTTTCCGTAGCTAGCAGTCAATGAGAGATACATCGGAATCGCACCGACTGGGTTGACGACTGAAAACAGTTTGGCGAGTACTGCGACGAAGATTGATAGCAT
>JAYTMI010000140.1:0-8012 GCA_043728625.1 Saprospiraceae bacterium
AACAGATATAATTGAGATGCGTTGATTTTTCTTGCGAAAATGCCGCTGTTTTGGCTTCGCAAAGGGGATTGAAAATATCCCGAAACAAAGCAAACAACGAGCGAATCGCTTTTTCTTTGCGCTCAAACGGCACGTCTGCCACTTTGAAATCGCAAGCCAAATTGGAAATGGCGTTATTAAAAATATACGCCAAACCCAAACCAATTTGGTCATTTGAATAGGTGCTTAAATCGGCTTTTACATTCATCAATAATGTTTCGATAAAAGTAAAAGCGGATAGCGGATTGTCCTCAAAAACGCCTTCTTCCCAATAGTCTCCCCAATACCACTCGGGTTCAGTAGTGGGGCGGTTGAATATGTGATTGAGTTGGCGTTGGTACGTGGTTGTCATTTTATGATTTTTTAAATGTTGATTTTTAACGGCATTTCGGAGAAATATTATAGTAAGTTTGATGCTCTACCCAATGCTATAAAGAATGACTGATTTCATTGCGCTCTCTTGTAAAATCACGTCTATCTAATACCCCTTTTTGGGCTTCTTTTTCAAGACTTGACCAACGACTTTGCAAATGCGTTAGGTCGTTACTCAAATCTTGGACAGCCTCTTTTGCCTCCTTTTTAGTTGCATAGGCGGCTAAAAAGTCTTTGGCTTCGTCCATTGCTATGCCTAATTCGCCTAATTCGTGTAGGCGGGTTAGGTATTGGTGAAAATGGGTATTGTGCATTAGCTCTTTCGAAATTATATTGTTTTAGCAATCATTAGTTTTTTTCTTTATCTTTATAAAAATAAAGGGTTATAGCATATTTTTTCAAAATACTTTTGTTTGTGACTAAATCAAACACCTTCACTCATCATAGCCCAGCGGTAAAGTCGTTGTCTTTCTTGTATGCGCCTACGTTCCCGTTCTCGGTCTTGTCGTTCTAATCTTTCTATTCGTTGCTGCCTTTGTATGTTTAGGGGAGTACGCATCTGTTCTATTCTTCCATTTTGAATATATTGTCGAATAGCGTCATTAACACCTAATTCAGATGAATCATCAATATTATGGTGATTAACAATCCTTGCTGTCCAATTAACATTTTGAATTATTGTAGTAGATTGATTTCCTGAATGACGGGTTCCCCTAGAAAACAAACGATTATCAGACCATGTTTCAGTCCATCTATTTTCTTGAAAAATATTTAAATGGACTCTAACATTTTCAGGAACTCTTGTTGGAACATCAGAATCGAATACACTATAAGCAGGGTCAATAGTTACTAATAGTCCTACTTCTCTATGTATTTGATTTAATCTTTCAGATAAATCCATGGCTATTGAACCACCATGGCTATATCCTACTATAACCAATTCGTCAAATTGGTATCCTAATGCCCTTTCTCTTTCTCTAATATGTTCTATTGCTGCTGTAATACTAGTAGCGTCGCCTAAACCAGGTTGAATAAAAAAAGCTTCAATATCAACATCTTCGCTTGCCGTTTGACTTTGTTGATCAAGGACACGAGGAATAGTATGTTCATTAGAGCCTTCTTGCGCCCCAGACGATGGCGAAACTCCTACACCTCCGTCTATGCCAATTATTAAAACTCTCCTTCTATGAGGTGGGGGTGGTTCTTGAATTACCTCTGGAGAAGCAGGCCCATAGTTTTGTCCTGGTTCTCTATCAACCCCTCCAGGAGGCATCGCTTCTCTATATGTAGATTGTAATCCATTAATATCAATTCTAAGCAATGGGCTATCTCTTACATAACAATACATATTTATATCATCACTAATCCCAATCGGGTCACAACTCACCCACCGCCCCAACCAAACCGCATAATACCGAGCCGCATGATAATTCAACCCCGTCTCCTCATCTCGTTCCATGCCCGTATAGCGATAGCGTTTAGCGGCACATTTTATCTCGGCATTTTGGGCATGATACGCCGTTGTGCCATAGGGGTGGTATTCTTCATAAGAGATAATTCTGGGGTCATCACCATCGTCCATTTCCAAACTGGCAGAACCCAAATGATTGCCATATTGGTAGCGTATCAGCACCCCCTCAGTATCATCGTTGCCAACAGTGCGGGTTTCCACCATCGCTACTCGTTGGGTATCGTCCATGATGTGTAGGGTTTCTCTTTCTAACATCAGGCGTGTTCCCGAATATTCTCGATAAATCTCAAAGCCACCGATGTAAAGGCGTTCTTTCCTTTTAGTGCCGTTGTTTAAAGTGACTTTTCTACTGCGCTGCCCAGAGGCATCGTATTGAAAATGGTAGGTATCGCCTTTTATATCGTCACCAAGCAAAGTTGCATCAAAACGACTGGCTGTTTCCAATTGGTCTTTGCAGTTCCAAACCATTGTTTTCAAATGGGGCATGGACAACATATTGCCGTGTACGTCATAATCGAAAAAAGGTGTTGTAAGTCTATTATCGCCTACCCATGACTTGTTTAGGCGGTTGTTACTGATAGCGTTATCATAAGTCCTTGTCCAACTACCACCATTAGCACTGTGGCGTATTTCTTTAAAATTGCCTACGGCATCATAGGCGTATTGCTGCGTGTAGTGGCGCATAGCTCTCTGATCATTAGGATTTGGATGCGGCATGGGCTGATTCATTTTTGAAGAATCACTCCAATTATCATACTTGTCATTCGCCAATTGCCCAATATGTTCCCGCCCCTTTGCTTGAATCAAACGGTAGAGCGCATCATATTCATAGTCCGAAGTCGGTTCAGTAAGTTCATTTCTAAAATAAAACGTCTGTTGGGCTGCATCTTCAATATGGGTGATATTGCCAACAGGGTCGTAGGTATAAGTCAAATTTTGATAAAATTTACCACTATTTTCTGACCTGCCATTTGTATTGACGGTCAAAAGTCGGGTCAAGCGATAGGTTTTGGTGTCATATTCGTAACGGGTGCGGGTGTTGTTGCCATAATCAATTAGGGTACGCTGCCCTTTTTCATTATAGACAATGTTTTTCACAAAATCCTTCCGCACATTCGACCCCCTCCCGACTCCATCGGGATCTGCGTTAAGTATAGCCGACACTTTTTTCAAAGCACCCGATTTGTCAAATTCATGGAAGACAATATTGGTGGGTGTTGTTCCCAAATACGGTGCGTGTTGCTCCATCGGGCGGTTGAGTGCATCATATCGAATAGCACTTTTCCAAATCTCTGTTTCCATTGGTACATCTTGACTCCAATTGGGCATTGTTGTCGTATCTCGACAGTATTGCCGTGTGGTTTCCAAAGGATTCCCTTTAAAATCATTTCTATGTAAAAGCACGATACCCGTTGTATCAAAATGGGTTTTCAATGCCCCATTTCTATTGGTTTCTGTATCATTGGCTGTTCCATTTAAGCCATTTGTCCCATACTCCATCATTTCCAACTTATGCCAAGTTCCCTCATTTAAAGGATTGGTCATTGGTGTATAATCCGTTTTAGATATAGCAATTGGACGACGTAGGGTATCATATTCTGTTTTAAATAAATTATTTCTATTATCCCAAGCAAAAGTAGGTTTCCCCATACAATCATTGAGCATCCAACGCTCGCCATTGTCCATACCATGTTGATACAAGCGATGACCGAGCATATCGTATTTGTAAGTCATTACAGCATTGTTTCGGGCATCTTTGACTACGTGGACATTGCCTTCAATGTCTAATTCGACATAAGTTGGGTAAAATTCCTCAAAAGGTCGGTCTTGTTGGCTTCTATCAACAGCCCTAACAATCCCTTTATTGTGGGCAATACTGAAAAATGGTCTGCCCAAACTATCCGTATAGATGATAGAAGGCGTATCGGCGTGGACTGCCGCTTTTTGAGCCGCCAGTTGTTCAAGGATGCCCAATTGTCCATTGATACGAGCCTTGTACCAAGGCGAAGTGTTTTCTAATACACCATTGGCTGTTCGAGTGCCTACCGTATCATTTTGGTCAAAACTGCGCTGTTCCCAAGCATTAAATTCTACTTTGGTAAAAGTGCCATCGGGCAGTTCTGTTTTGATATTTCTACCTACGGCATCGTAGAATAAAATGGGTGTAACGCCTTGATTTCTACGAAAATCGTCTTCCCTTTCGTAATTATGCGTTGGTGAAAAATAAGGCTCGTATTGCTTAATGGGTTTGCCTTTATTATTCAAAACGGTGCGTCCGTTGCCAATCCAACGAATTACCGTGCTGCCAATTTCGGGTTCTGCTTGCACTTTTTTCAAAGCCACATTCCCCAAACCATCGGAATATTCGATGCTGATTTGGTATTTAGTCGTTGGATTTTCGGTCAAAACACCATTTATAATCGTTTTGAAATGCGTTTCTCTTGCGATAGATGCCACCCTCGACGGTTCTGTTCCCCCCTCAGTATTCAAGTCATAAATCATACAAGCGGTGGCATTTTTTAATAAACTTGCCGCTTGTATATGTGGTTGCTCAAAAAACGCATTGATTTGCTCTTGTGTAAATGCCCAATCACTACCCGCCAAAGTGTCGCCTTCTCCTGTTTGTGCATTAGGTTTGCTGTAAATTGCCGTTGCCACCACCATACCCAAAGCATCAGTCTCCGCTTCTGAAAAATTGCCATTGATGTCTCTCAATTTCTTGGGCGATAAAGTGCGAAAATCAAAATTTTCAACAGCCGTTTCATTGCCCAAAGCATCGGTTGCGCATTGAATATACATCAAAAGCGGGTCAAATTTTACCCACGTTTTTATTTCAAATGGGTCTTCATAGCCGATTGGCAAGTAAAATTGTGCTTTAACTTGTTCTGTTGTTCTAATATCAGCAATTGTTTTATTGCCTACACTTACTCTTTGATTATTTCTAAAAATAGGTTTGCCCGAACTAATCCAATAGTTGTTGGTATCTCTTTTTTCATATTTTCCATTGTCAACCAAGATTGTCTCCCTAATATTTGGGGGCAATTTATCACCATACAAATCATCCAGTATTTTAGGCGTAAAAGCCAATTGATAGGCTTCCCACGGCAATGCTAAAGAGTCTAATTGAAATTCACTTGAAATCAAAGGCGTTTCAAGGTCGTTGCTTCGATAAAGGGTTTTGATATGCTCAATCAAGCGTTTGCCTCTTACGCTATTATCTGTTTCATAAGGCAGTTCAAGCAATTTTGGTAATCCACCAGCCAAGCCATTCAAAGCATCTACAATACTCTTTTTTGTAAAAAAATCCCTATTGAAATCTGTTCCTTGACATTCAAACGTTTTAACTTGATAAGGCAAAGGCAAACGGTAAAAGGCTGCCTCCGTTGTCAAATCATTGGTCGTAAAGTCCGTTTCTGTTAAAATGACGTGCGTTTCACGCTGTTTTGCATTTAAAATAATTTGATGCTCATTTTTAAAATTGTAATCAGGCAAAGTAGATACCTGCTCTGTTTTGCGCCCATATACAATAGACACCGCTTTTTTCACTTGGGCATACTTATCAATTTCCAAATTCATGGTATGCGCCACCCGTGCATCTTCGGGCTTGCGCTCATAAGAAAAATTAAGGGCTTCACTTTCTAAAACAATGAAAACAGCATTTTTTTTATCCATTTTAGGTTGCAAAGGGCGAATAAAGCACGTATGCGTTGCCACGGAATAAGGAATTTTTTCCGTTGCTCGCGCTTCTGTTTGAAATTTTAAAAAATCAGCGTCCTTATCTGGATAGTTTTTGGCTTTCTTTTCATCAGCAATGCGTTTTTCAGCATCTAAAGCAAAAACCTCTTGGCGCAAAGCCATGCCTTTACACGCCCGAACTGCTTCCCGTTGTTCTTCGGCAGTCAAGTTTTTTATAGCGGCTGATAAATCAATATGGGCATCTTTTAACACATCGTCCTTGAAAACAGGTTGATGGATGGCATTGTACCAATATTCCTTTTCATACAATTTCAAAATACGGTTTTGCCCTATATATGCGCCTGTGTGAAACCAAGTGCGGGTCAAAACGGGCGGTTCGTGGTGTTCTGCGCCTTGATTTCCATTGGTTGGGTCTAATTTTACCCAATTTTCATAATCTTCT
The DNA here is from genome assembly GCA_043728625.1 of Saprospiraceae bacterium. Taxonomy (GTDB): domain Bacteria; phylum Bacteroidota; class Bacteroidia; order Chitinophagales; family Saprospiraceae; genus JAAFJT01. The sequence continues at coordinate 6,021 of JAYTMI010000140.1, forward strand.
GTATCGTATTGGTCAACCCGTCCAAAACCTCTAAATTCTCTTTCTGCATGGTCATAATAACCATGATGGTAGGTGTATTTATTCACAAATCTTGCGCCTGTCACCATATCCGACACAATGCCGCGGCTAACGACTTGCACAGGAAACGCCAATTTTGTTATCCACGGCGTCCCTTCCAATTTATCTTTCAAATAAAAATACGTCGAACTCTTGTACTCCACCTCCGTTTTTTTACCAAACCCATTTTGATGACTTTGCATAATGTGCGGCTTTTTACCACCCATCAAATCAATATAGCGCATCGGTGCAGCACTGTATGCTGGCAATTCGGACGACCAAACGATGCACGCCGTGCCATTACCCAATAAATCCGTTATTGTGATTTTATTAGGCTGTTCGGTTGGAAAAAACGGTTTGATTTCTTCGGCATCTGTCCAACTATTGCCACAACAATTCAAATAGGCTTTGATTCCTCCTGAATGACAATTACCCAAATAAATAATATCCGTTGCCCCAGTTCCACTAATATCTGCCAATTGAATATAACTCGGATTGAACATATCCGAATGGTCAAAAACAGGCGCATTATCCATCGTCACCTTTGGCGCAAACCGTCCATAACCCATATTTGCCCAATAACAAATCTCGCCGTTGCGAATCCGCACAATATCCGTCAAACCATCGCCCGACATATCGGCAAGGAAAATACGTTGCTCTTGGTCTGAAAACAGAATGGCTGCGCCCTTTTCTTCATCGTAAGGTTTATGGGCTAATTCTGGGGCATCATAACCCGTTTTGCCATTGTTTTCCCAATACCAAAATGCGCCCACATCAGATAAAACCAATTCGGGTTTGCCATCGCCATTGACATCCAACATCCGCACATTTGGGTCACGTAGGTCTAAATTATGCGTTTTTAAAAAGGCTTTGAAAGGTTGCCACTCGCCTTCGTCTGTTAGTTCAAAATAACCTTGCACCCCCTCAGTATTGACGACTATTTGCTTTTCACCATTGGCTTCTAAGTCCTGCAATTGCAAAACGCCATTGGCAAGACCCATAAAAGACGGTTTGGGCATTACGGGTTGTGCGTGAGAAAAATGGAGTTCACCTAATTCTTCCTTATCCTCTTGAACTTGCCCTAAATTTGATTTATAAAACCAGCCATTTGCCTGTTCCGTTAAAATGCCATTGATGCCTTCATTGTAAAGGTCTGTCCATTGATAATTGCCCGATAAACCAACGGGTGCGTGAACTAAACTTTCCTTACTAACTCTTTGTATCGCTTTGTTCCAAGTCAACTCTTGGTATTCAAAAGTCATTTTAGGCAACGGCTTTTGACTATATCCTATATCTTTTTTTATATACCCAATTTGCTCAATCGCAATTAGGTAGGTTAATTCTGCATTGTCTTGTTTTTTCCCACCATGAATAGTAGAAAATTTGTAGTCGAAATTGATGGAACGCACTAAGGTCGGTTCGCCATTATTCAAGCGTACTTGACCAGTGTCATTATTGGGGAAAGTATGAAACATCAAGACACGTTGGCACAAGCGATAGGTTCGGATTTCAAAACAAGAGCGATAGGAAGAAAAAGCATCAGCACGAGCTTTTCCCTTCCAAACATCTTTATTTCTAATTTTTACATCATCACTCAAGGTAGGATTTGTTAAATTATAATCCCCATAGTCAAAAATAAGGTCAAAAAAATGGTCTTTATTTGTAGGTTTCTGAAAGGTATAAGGATGCGTTTCATTGATATAATAAGCCTCTTTATTACCATATTTGATGCTTTTTAAATGCTTATTGGAAAATTTGGCGATGTTATTAAGGCGGTTTTTCTCCTGCACTTTCTTTTCAACATTGTCCAAATTTTCTTCTTTGTATTCATACCAAACCCAAGAACCTTTATCATCAAAACTAAATTCGGGAAGCCATTGAAACACTTTTGTTTTATCAGTTGGGTCACTTGTATCATAAATGCGACACCCCTCA